>JAUJMI010000251.1 GCA_030446945.1 Longimicrobium sp.
GGCCGCCCACCTGTGCATGATGATGCGCGGCGTGGAGAAGCAGAACTCCAAGACCCTCACCAGCGCGATGAAGGGGATCTTTCGCGAGGACCTGCGCACGCGCGACGAGTTCCTCCGCCTGGTGACGGGCGGCACCCGCGGATAGAAAGCGGGCGCGGCATGCAGCCGCGCCCGCTTTCTCCTGTCCGACGGCGTCGAACCCCGGCCGCGTGCGGAGGTCCGGGTGCCACGCCAGGTCGCGCTCGATCACGTCGATCACCTCCACGATGCGCGTTGGATGTCCGGCAGGGTGCCGCGGTGCTCGTAAACGTGCGTCGGCGGCTAGCTCTCCCCCGGCTTCCAGTCGATGGGGATGGTCACCATCACCGGGACGGCTTCACCGCCGACCCGGGCGGGGCGGAAGCGCAAGCGTTCCACGATGCGCATGGTGGCGCCCGAGAACTGCTCGTTGGTGGCGGATACGATGCGCGCGCTTCCGGGCCGCACGCGTCCGTCCGCCTCCACGATCAGCTCCAGCATCACCCGGCCCGCGACGCCCTGGTCCGCCAGCATGCGCGGGTAGAAGCGCTCGAAGAGGCGCGACACCTCGCCGGCGTTCGCCAGCTGCGGCTTCGCTTCCACCATGTCCGACATGTAGACGTAGTTCTCCGTCTGCGGGCCCGGCGTGGGCTCGGTGTTCCCCGTTGGCGGGGTGGGCGCGGCCGGCGGCGGACCGATCACGTCGCCGATCGGTCCGATGCCTGTGACGTCCTCCACGCTCACCGGCTTCTCGTTCGGATCGACGTCCGGGATGCGGTCCGGCACCGTGGTGGGCGACGGGGTCTCCAGCGTCTGGCCGGGGGTGGGTGGGGGCGGAGTCTCCGGTTGCGGCTGCTCCTCCACCGGCGCGGGGGATGGAGTCTCCGGCTCCGGGATGACCCAGGGCTCGCTCAAAACTTCCTCTGTCCCCGGCGCGGGGGCGGCCGTGGAGCTGACGACGGCGCCGGCGAGCAGGAGGAGGTGCGCGCCGATCGAGAGGGCGACGATGCGCGGCGAGGAGAGCCGGCGCTTGCGCTTGCGGGTCAGGACTCGGAACATGGGGCCTCCTGCTGTTGCGTGGCGGGTATGTGCCCGGCCCCGGCGGTGGCGCGTTCGCCGGGGCCTCACTTATCGAACGGAATTGCCCCGCCGTTTCTGACACGGCCCCGCTTACCCCTCCTCCACCGTCTCCGGCAGGCACCAGTCGACCGGCTCCTGGCCGCTCCGCCCCAGCGCCCCGTTCACCTGAGAGAAGGGTTTGCTCCCAAAAAAACCCCGCTCCGCCGAGTACGGCGACGGGTGCACGGAGCGGATGACCACGTGGCGCGCGGTGTCGATCATCTCCGCCTTCTTTCCAGCGTACGCGCCCCACAGCACGAAAGCGACGGTGTTCTCGCGCTCGTTCACCGCGCGGATGATGGCGTCGGTGAAGCGCTCCCATCCCCGGTTCTTGTGCGAGTTGGGCTCGCGGCCCCGCACCGTCAGAACCGCGTTCAGCAGGAGGACGCCCTGCTCGGCCCAGCTCGCCAGGTGGCCGTGCTTGGGGATGGGACACCCGCGGTCGTCGTGGAGCTCCTTGAAGATGTTGGCCAGCGATGGGGGCGGGCGCACGCCGGGACGCACCGAGAAGGCGAGGCCGTGCGCCTGCCGCGGGCCGTGATACGGGTCCTGGCCCAGGATCAGCACCTTGACCCGGTCGTATGGCGTCAGCTCCAGCTGCGAAAAGACCTCGTCCTCGGGGGGAAAGACGGTCTGCGTGCGGCGCTCCCGTTCCACGAAGCGGCGCAGCTCGGCGAAGTACGGCTGCTCCACCTCGGCGGCCAGCGCGGGCCGCCACGACGGCGGGATGCGGTCCAGCTCCATCCGGCGCTCCGAGTGCGGGGGTACGTTTGGGCGTCAGCGGGGCGGATGCAAGGCGGGGACCCGGCCCGCGCGGCATTCCGGTTGCAAGTCCGTGCCATCGGGACGCCCGTTTCCGCGAGTGGAACCCGGCGGGGGCGGCGCGTGGTAGAACCTGGGAGACCCCATCCCAATCGGAGGAGCGCCATGATCAAACCCAACGTGAGGGCGTCGTTCGGAAGACGTGAGGCTGAGCTGCTGCTGGCGCTGGTAGGGCCCGGGGGCGAGGAGCGCCTCCGCGATCAGGGAATGGACGCGCTGCTGGATGACCCCATGGTCCTGCGCGCCCTGGTGCAGCGCGGGCGCTTGAGCCCCGCGCCGGCGCCGCTCTTCTTCTACATCCTCGCGCGCCACGCGCTCCTCCAGCGCGAGATCGCGGACCGGCAGATGGCGGACTACACGGCGGCGCTGTTGCTGGAGTTCGGCACGGCGGGGAAGGCGCACCGGGTAGAGGGGGAGGGGGAGTCGTTCTACTACCTGGCGGACATCGTGGCGGCGCTGGAGCAGGCGCACGGCGAGCGCGAGTTCCTGCTGCGTGTGCATCTGGGGAACTTCGCGCTCTGGCTGGCGGGGGTCTTCCCTGAGTACATCACGCACCGCGTGCAGCGCCGCGGCGCGCCGGGGATCGCCTACTACGACGCGATGGGCGCCGCCGGCTTCCGCGCCGCCGCCGCCAGCGACCTCGCCCTCCGCCATGGCGTGGGCGACGTCTTCCTGGGCGTGGCGGACCGCTTCCGCGACGTGCGCTCCGCCCTCAACTCCCTCTCCGACACCGTCTTCTTTCCCACCGCCCCGGACCAGGTGGAGCGCATCCTCCGCCAGGTCACCGACGACTTCAACCGGCGGTACGGATGATGGTAGGGGCGCGTGAACTCGCAGCAACAACAGCACAAAGTCCGCCTGCGCGCACTCCGGGTCCGATCATCGCGGTTTCATGAGTTGACTTGAGCCGCCTTCCCGGCGCTCATCAACCGGTGTTCACCCCCCGGTGTCCGGATCCGCGCGCAGGCAGAGCTCTTCGAGCGTCACGTCGCTGTCGTGCGCCCAGCTGGCGGGGATGGGGCGCAGGCGGCGCTTGGCCTCGTCGGACTCGAAGCAGAGCCAGCCCGTCTCCGAGGGCGGAAAGTAGAGCCGAGCGCGGTTGAGGTCGTGCCGTCGCGTGGGGATCACCCGGCGGTCGTTGTGGAAGATCCTGATGGCGCGCAGCCGCCGCACGGCTACGCGGCGGTCCAGCGGCGTGGGAACGACGTCCCACACCCTCCAGCGCTTCCCCTTCGAGTCCACGAAGCGTCGGTACGGCATTCGGTCCCGGTCTGTCCGTGTGAGCGATGAACGTTGTCGGCCTCCTTTTACAAGTGTCGGGCCACGGCGCGGGCACGGCTGCTTGACACCGCGGCGGCTGGTGGGGTACACTCGCACCCCATGCCACCCACCGTGCAGCCGCTCCACGAGTTCGAGGTCGTCCGCGACCCGCTGTGGAACACCATCCGCGTGGACCCCACGGCGCTCCGCATCATCGACGCGCCTGAGTTCCAGCGTCTTCGCTACATCCGCCAGCTCGGCCTGGCGTACCTCGTCTATCCCGGTGCCAACCACACGCGATTCGACCACGCGCTGGGCGTGTACCACCTGGCGCGCTGGGCGCTGGCCATCCTGGGCGAGCGCGGCGAGCTGCGCGAGGTGGACCCGGTCGACTGCACCCTCGTCCCGTTCGCGGGGCTCCTCCACGACATCGGCCACTACCCCTTCTCGCACGCCCTGGAGGAGCTGGACGAAGGGCGCGTTCCCGGGCACCACGAGGCGCTGACCGCACGCTTCCTGGCCGCGCCGCGTATCCGCGAGGCGCTGGAGGCGCTGGCGCCGGATGCGCCCGCGCGGATCGAGGCGCTGGTGCGCGAACGATCGCCGTCGCCGCTCCAGGGGCTGGTATCCGGCTCGCTGGACCTGGACAAGATCGAGTACCTGCGCCGCGACGCCCGCTTCACCGGGGTCCCGTACGGCGAGGTGGACGTCGACCGGCTCCTCCACGCCCTCACCCTGCTGCGCGACCCGGAGACGGGGACGCTGCAGATGGGCATCCACGAGAAGGGGCTCTCCGCGCTGGAATCGCTCCTCTTCGCCAAGTACCAGATGTTCCGCAACGTGTACTGGCATCACGCGGTGCGCGCGGCCACGGCGCTGTACAAGCGGCTGGTGCAGGATGCGGTGGATGGCGGGGTGGTGCGCCCGGATGAGCTGGTGGGCCAGAGCGACGAGCGTCTCCTGGCGCTGCTCGAAGTGCGCGCCGGGCTCTCGGATACCCCCGCCGCGCGCCGGGTGGCGGAGCGCTGGATCCCCGGCGTGCGCGAGCGGCGCCTCCCCAAGCGCGCTCTGGAGCTCCCCGGCGAAGCGCTCCGCGGCCTCGCCGCCGAGGAGTGGCTGTACGACGATGGCGCCCTCCGCCACGCGCTGGAGCTGAGGCTGGCCGAGGAGCTGGAGATCGCGGACGGCGGCGTGTTCGTGGATTATCCCGAGAAGCCGCGGATGCTGGGGCTGGAGCTCCTCCTCCTGCGCCGCGACGGTGCCGTGCAGCGCCTGGACGACGAGGGGCGCTCGGGCCTGATCGACCTTCCCCGCGTGGCGGACGAGCTGTACTACACGGCGCGCGCCTTCCGCATCTTCACCACCGGGCGGCGCACGGTGTCCGCGAATTCCATCCTCCCCCTCCTGTCGTTGGACGCGGCCGCGCTGCGCGAGCGGCTGGCCCTGCCGGAGCCTCTCCTGTGAGGGAGAACGGCGCGCACGGACGCATTCTCATCGTGGAGGACGACCCCGCCGCCGGGCACGTCCTGCGGGCGCTCCTCCGCCAGGTGGGCTACCATGCGGACGTGGCGGAGGACGGGCCGGCCGCCCTGCGCGCGCTGGACGAGGGCGGCAGGCCGGACCTGATCCTCCTGGACTGGATGCTCCCGGGTATGAGCGGCCTGCAGCTCTGCCACCACGTCCGCACGCGGTGGGACGCGCTGGAGCTTCCCATCCTGATGGTGACCGCGCGGACGGACCCGGAGAGCGTCTACGCCGCCTTCGACGCGGGCGCCAACGACTACGTGACGAAGCCCTTTCGCGGCGCGGAGATCCGCGCGCGCATCGCGGCGCACCTGCGCGTCCGCCGGCTGGCCGAGGACCACGTCCGCATGGAGGACCACCTCCGCGAGCGCGACAAGCTCTCCACACTCGGGTTGCTGGCGGGGGGCGTGGCGCACGACCTGAACAACCCGCTGGCGGTCATCAACGCGCACGCCCAGCTCCTCCTGCGCCGCGACCCGGACGAGGGGAGCGCCGCCGGCCTCCGCGAGATCCTGGACGCGGTGGACCGCTGCCGGCGCATCGTGGGCGACGTGCTGGGCTTCGTGCGGCGCCGCCCGCGCGAGCGGGGGATGGTGGAAGTGGGCGGCGTGCTGCGCGCTACCTACGCCATCCGCGAGCGCCACCTCGCTACCGGCGGCGTCCGCGCCTCGCTGGAGCTTCCCGACGCGGCCCTCCCCGTCTTCGGCGACGCGGGGCAGCTCCAGCAGGTCTTCCTGAACCTCCTGATCAACGCGGAGCAGGCGCTGCGCGACGGCGGCCGCACGCTGCGCATTGCCGCCGAGCTGGACGAGGACGCGGTGGTCGTCACGTTTTTCAACGACGGCCCGCCGATCCCCGCCGACTCCCTCCCCCACATCTGGGAGCCGTTCTTCACCACAAAGACGGCCGAAGAGGGCACGGGCCTGGGCCTGGCGATCAGCCGCCGCATCGTCCAGGAACACGGCGGCGAGATCACGGTGCGTTGCGGTGCGGAGGGGACGACGTTCTCGGTGCGGCTGCCGCGGTAGGGCCCTCACCCCCCGTCTCGTTACACTCGCCTGCCCCCTCTCCCGATAACAGGAGAGGGCTGCGCCCTCAC
>JAUJMI010000252.1 GCA_030446945.1 Longimicrobium sp.
CCGGACGTGGCGCGCAGCAGCGGGGTGGTGAAGTGGGCGATGGTGCTGGGGCTGGTGGGGATCATCTACGCGGCGCTGGTGGCGGCGGTGCAGCCCAACGCCAAGAAGCTGGTGGCGTACACCTCCGTGGCGCACCTGGGCTTCGTGATCCTGGGCGTGTTCGCCTTCAACGTGCAGGGGATGCAGGGGGCGCTCCTGGTGATGATCGGGCACGGGCTCTCCACGCCGATGCTCTTCTTCCTGCTGGGGATGCTGTACGAGCGGCGCCATTCGTACGAGATCGCCGACTTCGGCGGGCTGGCGGCGTCGCTCCCGGTCTTCTCCATCATGCTGGCGTTCGCGGCCATGACCACCATCGGGCTGCCGGGAACGAGCGGCTTCGTCAGCGAGTTCCTGGTGCTGCTGGGCGCCTTCCGCAGCCAGCCGTGGGCCGCGCTGATCGGCGCCACCGGGGTGATCTTTGCGTCGTACTACATGCTGCCGATGGTGCAGAAGACCATCTTCAACGCGCTCGACCGGCCGGCCAACCGCCACGTGCCCGACCTGAACGGGCGCGAGCTGGCCATCCTCCTGCCGCTGGCGCTGCTGATCCTGTGGCTGGGGGTGTACCCGAAGCCGTTCCTGGACCGCATGCAGCCTTCCGCCGAGCGCGTTCTGACGCAGGTGCGGGAGTCGCGGCTGCCGCAGGGCTTTGGCGCCCCCGCCGCCGTCCAACCGTAGGGGAGAACCGCTTTCATGTTCGCTGACCTTTTCCGGTCGCTCGGGCGTCCGGACGTGCTGGACCTGGCCCGCCAGTCGCACTACTTCTGGGCGCTGCTCCCGGAGATCGTGCTGGCGCTGGGCGCCATGGGCGTGCTGATGGTGGACGTCTTCCAGAAGGGGAGCCGGTCGGAGGCGTCGCGCCCCAACGTGGCCTGGCTCACGCTGGCGACGCTGCTGCTGGCGGCGGTGGCCAACCTGGCGCTGGTGGACGTGGCCGACCGCTCGGACGTGGGGATGGTGGCGACGGACAACTTCCGGATGATCACCAACTTCATCTACCTGGGGTCGGCGGCGCTCGCCATCTTTCTGTCCATGGGGTACCTGGACCGGCGCGGGATCAACCGCGGCGAGTTCCACGTGCTGGTGCTGTTCGCCACGCTGGGGATGATGCTGATGGGCGGGGCGCGCGACCTGATGCTCCTCTTCGTGGGGCTGGAGGTGATGTCGGTGGCCATCTACGTCCTGGTGGGCTTCGACCGGCTGGACCCGCGCTCGTCCGAGGGGTCGCTCAAGTACTTCCTGCTCGGCGCCTTCTCCAGCGCCTTCTTTCTGTACGGCCTGGCGCTGGTTTGGGGGACGGTGGGGACCACCAACCTGCGCGGGATCTCGCAGGCGGTGATCGGCGGGGCGGCGCCCTTTGGCGGGATCTTTCTGGCGGGGATGGCGCTGACCATGGTGGGCTTCGCCTTCAAGGTGGCCGCCATGCCCTTCCACATGTGGACGCCGGACGCGTACGACGGCGCGCCCACGCCGGTGACGGCGCTGATGTCCACCGGGGTCAAGGCGGCGGCGTTCGCGGCCTTCATCCGCATGTTCGTGATCGGCTTCGGCGGCGCGACGGACGTGTGGCGCACGCCGGTGTTCTGGCTGGCGGTGATCACCATGTTCGGCGCCAACCTGATCGCCCTCACCGAGGGGAGCGTCAAGCGGATGCTCGCCTACTCGTCGATCGCGCACGCCGGCTACCTGCTGGTGGCGCTGCTGTCGGCCACACGCGAGGGGGTGGCGGCCTTCCTGTTCTACCTGGTCGTCTACACCATCATGACGGTGGGGGCGTTCGGCATCGTGATCGCCAACTCGCGCGAGAGCGGCGAGGAGCGGGTGGCGCTGGAGGACTGGGCGGGGTTCGCCGCGCAGAAGCCGCTGATGGCGGGGCTTTTCTCCATCTTCCTCCTCTCGCTGGCGGGCTTTCCGCTCACCGCGGGTTTCCTGGGGAAGCTGTACATCCTGCGCGCGGCGGTGGAGGCGGGGCTCGCGCCGGTGGCGGTGCTCCTGGTGCTGGCGTCGCTGATCTCGTACTTCTATTACCTGCGCGTGATCGTGGTGATGTATATGCGCCCCGCGCGCTCCACGGACGACCACCGCCACGCCTGGCTCCCCGGCCCGACCCGCTGGGCGGTGACGGCGGCCGGGGTGGCGGTGATCCTCCTCTTCTTCCTCGGCTCGAAGCCCATGGGATGGGCGCTGAGGGGGGCCGGTTCGCTGTGGAACCCGGTGCCCGGCGCGGCCGCCGCCGAGGTGCAGCCGGGGACGCAGACGTCGTTGCGGTAAACGGATTCAGCGAGGTTCGGAACGGGGTTGGAGGCCCGGCGTGAGCGCCGGGCCTCCTGTTTGCAAGGGGAAGATAGACATGGCGGATCGCGACGAGAACCAAGAGAAAGCGCGCCGAGAACGGCGGCGGGAGCGTGGCCTGGAGGCGGCGGGGGGCGAGAAGCCCTCGCGCGGCCGGCTGGGCCAGGCAGGGCGTGCCGCGGGGCTGACCGCGGCGGCGGCGCTGGCGGCGTACGGCGTCTTCCTGGTGGGCGCGGGAAGGTCGCGGCAGCGCCCCGTGACCGAGCTCCCCAACGCACTGGGGATGCGGCTGGAGTACGTGCCCTGGGGCGATGTGCACTACGCCTTCTATGGGCGCGAGGGGGAGGGGAGGCCGCTGGTCTTCGTGCACTCCATCAACGCGGTCGCCTCGGCCCACGAGATGCGCCCCCTGGTGCGCGCGCTGGCCCGCGGCGACCGGCCGATCTTCGCGCTGGAGTGGGTGGGCTTCGGCCACAGCGACCGGCCGGAGATCATGTACACGCCGGAGGTGCTGGAGGACCAGCTGGAGCACTTCCTGGAGCGCGTGGTGCGCCCCGCCGGCGGCGCGGACGTGATCGGCCTCTCGCTCGGCGCCACCTACGCCGCCGAGGTGGCCCGCCGCCGCCCGGACCTGGTGCGGTCGCTCGTCGCCCTGGAGCCCGCCGGGCTGGGCGACGACCCGGCGGAGGTGGGGCGGCTCCGGTCCAAGCTGGCCTTCATGCTCCCCGGCGTGCAGCGCGCCCTCTACGAGCGCCTCACCACGCCGGAGCGCATCTTCGAGTTCGCGCGCGACCAGCTCTTCACCCCCGACTTCGGGGTGCCGGACGAGTTCGTGGAGTACGCGGTGGAGACGGCGCGGGTGGAGGGCGCCGCCCGGCCTCTGGACGACGTGGTGAACGGCCGCCTCTTCGTAAAGGAGGCGACGGAGACGTACCTGCGCCTGCGCCAACCTATCCTGGTGGTGCACGGCACGGCCGAGAGCCGCCGGGCGGTGCAGATGAAGCGCCTGCCGGAGCTGGAGGAGCGCCCCAACGTGACGGTGGTCGGGCTGCCCACGGGGCCGCTCCCGCACTGGGAGCGCGCCGCCGAGGTGGCCGAGCGCGTCCGCCGCTTCTACGTGGAGCGGCTGGGCGACGCGGAGCCGGCCCAGGCCTGAGAGCGGCACAACCTGTCCCAAGGAGCTCGTGATGATGTTTTTCCGTGCCGCCCTCGCGGGGGCCCTGCTGCTCTCCGCCATCGCGTGCGGAGGGAGCGGCGAGGACGACGAGGCGAACGCGCCCGCCGCCGCGATCGACACCACCAACACCGATCTGCTGGACGGCTCGTCGACGCAGCAGGTGCAGGCGAACGCCGAAGCCATCTCTCCGGAGGAGGCGGCGCGGCGTGGGCTGGTGGACACCACGATCCACCTGGAGAACCTGTCCAGCTCGGACAGCACTCCGCCGGGCGCCACTTTCCCCGGCGCACCCAACCCCGGCGCGCAGACGGCCACCCGCAGCGACACGATGCCGCCGCTGCCGGAGACCAACCCGAACGCGCGGCCACCCGGGCGGCCGTAAGCGACTGCCGGGCTCACGCGGAGACGCGGAGAAAACCGCAACCGCGGGGCTCACACAGAGGCACAGAGGGAGGCGTGGAGGGGATCTCCGCGCCTCTCTGTGTTCTGAGCCGCATCGCCGGGGGCACCGGGGGCTGAAGCCTCCGGCTGGAGCTACGGGAAGGCGGCTGAAGCGGCTCGAGGAACGCGGCATTGGCCCTGAGTCCGCCCGGGCGGACTTTGTGCTGTTGTTGCCGCGAACTCACTCGCCCCGGAACCACAGGATCCGGGTGGAGCCTTGCCGGTCGGGGGCGGCCCGGCTATTCTGCCCGGCTTCGGAGCCGCGGGGCGGCGGCCGAAACGATCACCAGACGCTTGAAGGAGATGCGCGCGTGAAGAGCATCGTGTGCGTGAAGCGCGTCCCGGACACCGAGGCGCGCCTTCGCATTGCGGGCGACGGGGGGACCGTCGACCCTGCGGGAATGAAGTTCGTGCTTAACCCGTACGACGAGTTCGCCGTGGAAGCCGCCCTGAAGCACAAGGAGGGAGCGGGCTCCGGCGAAGTGACGGTGATGACGGTGGGTGGCTCCGAATCGGCCGAGACGCTGCGCACCGCGCTGGCGATGGGGGCCGACAACGCCGTACTCCTCAGGGCGGCCGGCGGCCTCGAGGGGCTGGCCGTGGCCCGCGCCCTGGCGGACGAGGTGAAGGGGCGCGAGTACGACCTCCTCCTCTTCGGCCTGCGCGCCGTGGACGACGACCTCCAGGCCGTCGGCCCCATGACCGCCGAGCTCCTGGGCATACCTGTGACCAGCGCCGTCACCCAGTTCGAGGTGCAGGACGGGAAGGTGGTGGCGCAGCGGGAGATCGAGGGCGGCACCGAGGTGGTGGAGCTGCGCATGCCGTGCGCGCTCACCCTCACCAAGGGTGCCTACGAGCCGCGCTACGCATCGCTCAAGGGGATCATGGCGGCCAAGAAAAAGCCGCTGGAGGAGAAGCCCGCTGTCTCCGGCGACAACGCCGTCGCCGCGCAGCAGCTCTCCTACCCGGCGGAGCGCAAGGCCGGCCGCATCGTGGGCCAGGGCGCCGACGCCGTGCCCGAGCTGATGCGGCTGCTTCGCGAAGAGGCCAAGGTACTGTAGAGGGATTAGGGATTAGGGATTAGGGATTAGGAACTGCACGTTTTTCCCTATTCCCTATTCCCTATTGCCTGCCGTTCTGAACTTCACTGCGGAGACGAGCCACACATGGCAATATTTGCGTTCGCGGAGACGCGCGAGGGGGAGCTGCGCAAGGTGGCGCAGGAGGTGGTGACCGCCGCCCGCACCCTCGCGGACGGGCTGGGCACCGAGGTGGTCGCCGCCGTGCTGGGGAAGCCAGGCACCTCCGGGGCGGCCGCCGAGCTGGGCCGCTACGGCGCGGACCGCGTGCTGGCCGGCGAGAGCGAGTCGTTCGACAAGTACCACCCGGAGGCGTTCACGACGGTGATCGCGAGCTACCTCAAGGAGAACGGGTGCGAGGCCGCCCTCTTCCCGGCCACGTCGCTGGGCCGTGACCTGGCCCCGCGTGTCGCCGCCCGCATGGGCGTCGAGTACCTCAGCGAGGTCACGGGTCTCGAGGTGGAGGGCGGGCAGTTGGTCGCCACGCGGCCGAAGTACGCCGGCAAGCTGAACGCGCGCGTCACGGTGACGGCGAAGCCCGCGGTGCTGGCACTGCGCCCCAACTCCTTCAACCCGGCCGAGAACGCGAAGGCGGGCACCGTGGAGCCGCTCGCCGTCTCGCTGGAGGGTGCGGACTTCGGCGTCATCGTCCGTGAGATCCGCGCGGCGGCGGGGGAGAAGATGGACGTGGCCGAGGCGCCGGTGATCG
>JAUJMI010000253.1 GCA_030446945.1 Longimicrobium sp.
CCGGCGCCCGCGCCTGCACCTGCACCTGCGCCGGCCCCCACACCCACCGGCCGCCCGAACCCGTTCGGCGCGAACGATCCGGGGGCAAAGGCACGGCGGCTGGCGAGGGCGCTCGTCTCGGACATCGTGACGTACCATCCGGAGCGCCGCGACCAGGCGCTCGCGAACGGTACGCTCAAGCGCGAGTTCATGGAGGAAATCAAGAAGAGTTGGGAGGAGTACGTCGGCCAGGTCGGCCCGGAGATCTCGCGCGGCACGCCGCACTTCCGCGATGCTTTGAACGAGATCCTGGCCAAGGGTCAGGCGGTGTTCTAACTGCAATCTCACAGAGAGACAGGGAGGGTACGGAAAGAACGGCAGAAGGGGTTCTCTGCGTCTTGCGGTTTCCTCCGTGCTCTCTGTGTGATTGCTGCAGTTGGATGCTGGCAGGGAGGCACTCCGCCGGTTATATTTCGGGGACGCGAAAACCGCGAACCTGGGCCGTCCCAGCCGGACGGCCCTTGTCGTTGCTGTCAGATAGGGGATGATGATGATGGAAGAGCTGCGTACCGCCCTCGGCGCCCACCGCGACCGGCTCGAAGAGCTAAGGGGGTTCCTTTGACATCCCTGCCAAGCAGGAGAAGCTGAGCTCCCTCGAAGCCCGCATGGGCGACCCCTCGTTCTGGAACGACCAGGCGAAGGCGCGCGAGGTGATCGACGAGGCGAACAAGGTCAAGCAGTGGGTGGCGCCGTGGGCCGGGCTCACCGCCCGCGCGGCCGACGCCGCCGAGATGCTGGACCTGTTGGAGGTGGAGGAGGACCCCGGGATGCTGGCGGAGGTCACCGCCGAGATCGAGCGGATCGGCAGCGAGCTGGCCGACCTGGAGCTGCGCAACATGCTCCAGGGGCCGGACGACCACCGCGACGCGCTCGTGACGCTGCAGTCCGGCGCCGGCGGCACCGAGTCGCAGGACTGGGCGGAGATGCTGCTGCGCATGTACAGCCGCTGGGCCGAGCGCCACGGCTTCGAGGTGGAGCTCCTGGACCAGCAGGAGGGCGAGGAGGCGGGGATCAAGTCCGCCACGCTGGAGGTGCGCGGCGAGTACGCGTACGGCTACCTCCGCGCCGAGCGCGGCGTGCACCGACTGGTGCGCATATCGCCCTTCGACTCGCAGGCGCGGCGGCACACCTCGTTCGCCTCGGTGTTCGTGTACCCGGCCGTCGACGACACCATCGAGATCGAGGTGCGCGAGGAGGACATCGAGATGGACGTGTTCCGCGCGTCCGGGGCCGGCGGGCAGCACGTCAACAAGACGTCCTCCGCGGTGCGGCTGCGGCACCTTCCCAGCGGCATCGTGGTGGAGTGCCAGCAGGAGCGCTCGCAGCACAAGAACCGCGCCACCGCCATGAAGATGCTCAAGGCGCGCCTCTACCAGGCCGCGCTGGAGGAGCAGGAGAAGGAGAAGGCGAAGCTGGAGTCCACCAAGACGGACATCGGCTTCGGAAGCCAGATCCGCTCCTACGTCTTTCAGCCGTACACCATGGTCAACGACCACCGCACGGAGCTCAAGCTGCCGGACGTGGGCAAGGTGATGGACGGCGACGTGGACCCGTTCATCAACGCGTACCTGCGGGAGTTCGGGGGAGAGAAGCAGCTATGAGCGAGCCGGTAGCCACGCCGGAAGGCGGCGAGCGCATCGTCGCCGAGCGGATGGAAAAGCTCCATGCCCTGCGCGAGCGGGGGGTGGAGCCGTTCGCATACGGGTACGATCCGACCCACTCCGCCGCGGACGCCCGCGCGCTGTTCGAGGTGTGGGAGGGTGAGGCCCACGAGGGGGACGGCCCCGCGGAGCCCGTGCGGGTGGCGGGGCGCGTGGTGGCCAAGCGGGTGATGGGGAAGAGCACCTTCGTCCATCTGGCCGACCGCACAGGGCGCATCCAGCTCTACCTGCGCGTCAACGACCTGGTCGACACGTACCCGCTCCTCGACCTGATCGACCTCAGCGACTGGCTGGGCGCCGAGGGGACGCTCTTCCGCACGCGCACCGGCGAGGTGTCGCTGCGCGTGACGTCGTTCAGCCTCCTCGCCAAGGCGATCCGCCCGCTGCCGCTGGGGAAGGAGGAGGTCGACCCCGAGACGGGGGAGCGGCGCGTCTACTCGGGGTTCAGCGACGTGGAGGGGCGTTACCGGCAGCGCTACGCGGACCTCGCGGTGAATCCCGAGGTGCGCGACGTCTTCGTGCTGCGCGCGCGGGTGAACGGCGCTCTGCGGCGCTTCCTGGACGCGCGGGGCTTCGTGGAGGTGGAGACGCCGGTGCTGCAGCCGCTGTACGGCGGCGCCGCGGCGCGCCCCTTCACCACGCACCACAACGCGCTGGACATGCGGCTCTTCCTGCGCATCGCCGTGGAGCTGTACCTCAAGCGGCTGATCGTGGGCGGGATGGAGCGCGTGTACGAGATGTCCAAGAACTTCCGCAACGAGGGGCTGAGCCGCTTCCACAACCCCGAGTTCACCATGCTGGAGTTCTACGCCGCGTACCTCGATTACGAGGGGGTGATGCGGCTCACCGAGGAGATGCTCGGGTACGTGGTGGAGACGGTGACCGGCGGGAGCGAGGTACGCTTCGGTGAACACACCATCAGCTTCGCGGCTCCGTACCGGAAACTGACCATGTACGACGCACTCCGCGAGCTCGGCGGTGTAGACGTGGAGGCGATGACGGACGAGGAGATGGCGGAGCGGGTGCGGACACAGGGCGTGGCGCCGGCCGAGGTGGCGAAGATGGGGCGGGGGAAGCTGATCGACGAGCTCTTCGGCGAGCTGGTGGAGCCGCAGCTGATCCAGCCCACCTTCATCACCGACTACCCTCGCGAGATGTCGCCGCTGGCGAAGCCCAAGCGCGGCAACCCGGAGCTGACCGAGCGCTTCGAGTTGATGGTGGCGGGCAAGGAGCTGTGCAACGCGTACAGCGAGCTCAACGACCCGATCGACCAGCGCGGCCGCTTCGAGGCACAGGAGCGCCTCGCCAGCGCCGGCGACGAGGAGGCGCCGCCGATCGACGACGACTTCATTCGCGCGCTGGAGTACGGGATGCCGCCCACCGGCGGCTTCGGGATGGGAGTGGACCGCCTGGTGATGATCCTGGCCGGGCAGCCGTCCATCCGTGACGTGATTCTCTTCCCCACCATGAGGCCGGAGTGAGCAGAGAGACGGCGCAGGGCGGGTCGGGGCTGGACTGGTTCATCGGGCGGCGCTACCTGGCGTCGCGCCGCGGCACCCGCTTCCTCTCGCTCATCACGCTGATCGCCATCGGCGGTGTGTCCGTGGGCGTGATGGCGCTGATCACCGTAATCGCCGTGATGACGGGCTTGCAGAACGACCTCAGGAACAAGATCCTGGGCGTCAACCCGCACATCTGGGTGATGACGTACGGCGAGGCGATGCGGATGGACGAGTGGCCGCAGGTGCTGGCCCGCGTCCGCCGCATCCCCAACGTGGTGGCCGCCGCCCCCTTTGTGCACACGGAGCTGGGGCTGCGCAACCGCGCCGGCTACTCCGAGGCCGCCATCCTGCGCGGGATCGATCCCGGGGGGAGCGGCGCCACGGTGACGGCCATCACCGACTCGCTGCGCAAAGGCGGGCTCCTGTCGAAGCCTACCCGCACGGGGCTGCCGCCGCTGGTGCTGGGCGCGCGGCTGGCGGAGCGCGCCAACATCCTGGAGGGGGACACGGTCACGCTGATCTCCTTCCAGGCGGGCTCGGTGAGCCCCATGGGCGGCCTGATTCCGAAGCTCAAGTATTTCGAGGTGGTGGGGAAGTTCCAGACGGGGATGTACGAGTACGACAACAAGTTCATGTACACCAACGTCCGCTCCGCGCAGGAGCTGGCGAATCTGGGCACCGCCGTCACGGGAATCGAGGTGCGCGTCCCGGATCCCAACGAGGCCACCGAGGTCGGAAACCAGATCACCCGCGCGCTGGGGGTGCCCTACCGCACCGACGACTGGAAGACGATGAACGGCGCCCTCTTCTCCGCCCTCAAGCTGGAGAAGCTGGCGATGACCATCATCCTCCTGCTGATCGTGGTGGTGGCGGCGTTCAACATCGTCTCCACGCTGGTGATGGTGGTGACGGACAAGACGCGCGAGATCGGGATCCTGAAGAGCATGGGGATGACGGCACGACGCATCCTGCGCATCTTCATCATGCAGGGGCTGGTGATCGGCGTGGTGGGATCGCTCCTGGGTACGGCGGGCGGGGTGCTGCTTACCTGGATCATCGACCGCTACGAGCTGATCAAGATCCCCGGCGACATCTACTTCGTCAGCAGCCTCCCCGTGGCCTACGACCCGGTGGACCTGGCGACCATCGTCGCGAGCACCATCCTGATCTCCTTCGTTGCCACCATCTACCCGGCGCTGCAGGCCGCGCGGCTGGCGCCGGTGGAGGCGATCCGCCATGAGTAGCCCGGCCGAGGCCTGGGATCGGCTGGTGCCGCCCGCCCCGGCCGAGGTGCCGGCGCTCTCCGCCCGCGGCGTGCACAAGCACTACGTGGGCGGCGACGGCGGGCGCATCCGCGTGCTGGACGGCGTGGATCTTGACGTCAACCGCGGCGAGTCGGTCTCCATCATCGGGCAGAGCGGGACGGGCAAGTCCACCCTGCTGCACGTGCTGGGCGCGCTCGACCGGCCGGAGGCGGGGCAGGTGCGGGTGGGCGGTCAGGAGGTGGGGAAGCTCTCGGAGGACGCGCTGGCCTACCTGCGCAACCGCAGCGTCGGCTTCGTCTTCCAGTTCCACCACCTGCTGCGCGAGTTCACGGCGCTGGAGAACGTGATGATGCCGCAGCAGATCGCCGGCACCTCGCCGCGCGCGGCGCGCGACCGCGCTCGCGAGCTGCTGGAGTCGGTGGGGCTGGGTTCGCGGTTGGACCACACGCCCGCGCGCCTTTCCGGCGGCGAGCAGCAGCGCGTGGCGGTGGCGCGCGCGCTGGCCAACCGCCCCCTGGTGCTGCTGGCCGACGAGCCCTCCGGCAACCTGGACCCGGAAACGAGCGAGCGGCTGCACGACCTGCTCTTCGGCGTGAGCGAGGAGCAGGGCGCGGCGATGGTGCTGGTGACGCACGACCTGGGGCTCGCGGCGCGGGCAGGGCGCGTGCTGCGCCTTCACGGCGGCCACCTGGTGCTCGCGCGGCCCGACGCCGCCGGCCCCGAACCCGCGGAATGAGCATGCTGTGCGACCGGTGCGGCAAGAACGAAGCTGCGATCCACCTCACGCAGATCGAGGGGACGCAGAGCACCACCCGCAACCTGTGCGAGGGGTGCGCCGAGGCTCTGGGGCTCAACCCAGGCACCTCCGCGCAGCAGGGGAGCGCCCCGTTGGCCGACTTCCTGGCGCAGATGGGCAAGGGCTTCGCCTCTTCCGAAGCGGTGACGACGGTGGGGACGTGCCCCGGGTGCGGGCTGACCATCACGGACTTCAAGAAGACGGGGCGCCTGGGGTGCGCGCGCTGCTGGACGGCGCTGGACAACTCGCTGCGGGGCCTGCTTCGCAAGCTGCACGGGGGCACGCAGCACGCGGGCAAGGTCTACCTGGCCGCCAACAACCCCGCCGCCAGCGACCGCACCGCGCGCCTCACCTCCCTGCGCCGCTCCCTCGCCAAGGCGGTGGAGGCGGAGGACTTCGAGCGCGCCGCCGCGCTCCGCGACCAGATCCGGCGGCTGGACGCCGCGGAGCAGGCGCCGGGGAGGTAGAATC
>JAUJMI010000254.1 GCA_030446945.1 Longimicrobium sp.
CGCGCAGCAGCGGCAGGAGACTGACAGAGAGCGCGCACAGCACCGTGGCTCCCAGCGCAAACGCGAGCGTGCGCAGGTCCACGGTGGCCTCGTCGAGGCGAGGCACCGCCCACGTGTCGCCGGCCCGCACCGCGGCTCGCAGCCCCACGACTGCCAGGAGCACGCCGAGCGCGCCGCCCAGCGCGCTGAGCAGCATCGACTCGGCCAGCGCCGGCGTCATCAGGCGGCGCACGCCCGCGCCGAGCGCGCCGCGCACGGCCAGCTCCACCTGCGCGTGCTCGGCTCGTACCAAGAACAGGCCCGCCACGTTCGCGCACGCCACCACGAGCACGAGCAGCACGCTCGCCAGCAGCATCCAGACGAGCCCCGCCGCGGGTCCGACGATGGCGTCGCGAAGCGACTCCACGCGCGGCACGACGTGCGCCTGCGCGAGGACGCCCGCCGACGGGTCGCCTGGGAACTCGCTGGGCAGCCGCGCCAGCGCGCCGGCCAGATCGGCGCGTGCGCGCGCCGCGGAGACGCCGTCGCGCAGCCGCCCCACGCCCACGAACCGGAAGCGAGCCGCCTCGGTGCCGGTCGGGTCGAGCGTGAGGGGGATCCAGAGATCCACGGCGCTCGCCGGGTACCCGAAGCGCGGGGGCAGGACGCCGACGATGGTGCGCGGCACCTCGTTCACGAGAATTTGCCGGCCGATCACGCCGGGGTCGCCCTGGTAGCGCTCCCGCCAGAGCCGGTCCGAAAGCAGGACAACGCGCGCCGCGCCGGCCCGGTCTTCGCCCGGCGCGAAGCGCCTGCCCAGCGCCGGGCGCACGCCGAGCACGTCGAGCAGGCTCGCCGTGACCCGCGCGATGTGGGCGCGCCCCGGCGTCTCGCCGGGCGCGGACGGCTCGATGTTGGCGTCCACGTTGTCGGCCCACCACGCGGCGATGCCCTCGAACGCCGCCGCGTGCCGCTGATACAGCATCACCGTGGCGTCCGACTGATCGACAGTCGAGCGGCCGGCGAGGCTCGCGGTGTGGGTGAGCCGAACGAGCCGGTCGGATTCTGGGTACGGCAGCGGCTTGAGGAGCACGGCATCCACCACGCTGAACGCCGCCGCGGTCGCGCCGATGCCGAGCGCAAGCACCAGGACCGCGGCGGCCACGAAGCCGGGGGCCCGCCGGAGCCGTCGCGCGGCGACGTGGAGGTCGTGGAGCAGCGACTCCATGGTCATGGTGCCGCGCGCGCGGCGGCTCGCTTCCTTTACGCGGTCGAGGCGCCCGAACTCGGCTCGCGCGCGGCGTAGCGCGTCGGCGCGCGAAAGCCCCGCGCGCTCGTGCCGGTCGGCCTCGCGCTCGATGTGGAATTGCAGCTCCGCGTCCAGCTCGCGCTCGAGCGCGTCGCGATCCAGCAGCGCGCGCATTCGGTAGCGCACATCGCTCCAGATCTCGCTCAGCATCCTGATCACCTCATGTCGAGCACCAGCGACACGGCGCTGGTGAGCCGCGCCCACGCATCGGCTTCGGCGTCGAGCTGCTTGCGGCCGGCGCGCGTGAGCTCGTAGAACTTGGCCCTGCGGTTGTTCTCCGAGGTGCCCCACTCGGCCCGGATCCAGCCGCGTCGCTCCAGGCGGTGCAGCGCGGGATACAGCGAGCCCTGTGGCACCTGCAGCGCGTCGCGCGACACGTGCCGGATGCGCTCGGAGATCGCCCACCCGTGCATCGGCTCGACCGAAATGGCCTTCAGAATGAGCAGGTCGAGCGTCCCCTGCGGCAGGTCGATTCGGTCGTCGGTCATAGCGGTCCTCGTGAGGTCGCGTGAAGGATGCGACTACTCTTGTAGAAGCGCAAGGGGGCAATGGTGCGGTCCACGCCGCATCCCGCTCTCAGGCTGGCCGACGGCGAGGGCTCCCGCTGTCGGGCGCGGAGCAGACCTACCGCTCGCGGGACGTCGCCTTCATTTGGACCGCCGCAGGAGCTCGTCGTCCTCGAGCACCAGGATGCGTGCGCCGAGCAGCGGGAAGCGGTCATCGGCGGAACGTCTTGCAGGGTGAGGCCGGGTCAGCCGACGCACTTCCGCATCGTGGGCGTGGTGGCGGACGAGCCGTTCCGCGGGGTCGGCCGGCCCGCCGACCGGGCGACGCGCTGTGCCTGGCGGCAGTGGAGATCTAGGACGTGCTCTCGTACGGCGTGGAGCAGCGCACGAGCGAGATCGGCGTGCGCGTGGCGCTCCGCGCGAGCCAGCCGCATCGATCCCGCGGGCGCGCTGCGGTGCGAGCGGGTAAGAACGGCAACCGCGATCTTTTTGGTGCGAGGGCTATGGGCGCAGGCGGGCCATCACGGAGACGCGGAGAAGCGCAGCGTCGCACAAAGGATATGGAGGAGTAACTTCCTGAACGGAGCGCCTCGCGGCACCCTGCCTCGTCCCAAGCTCCTGGCGCGGAGTGAAGGAGACGGGCTCTCCTGCGCATCGCGATCCATCCAATGTTCGGTCGGCCGTGCGTGAGAGTCGACGAGCCCTGGCTGCAAGGAACCGCGGTTCGGCGCGTGCTCCCATGATCCGCGCGTCCTTGCACCCGAACATGGGATAGATAAGTGCCGGCGGCAAAGCCCGTCTCCTTCACTCCGCGCCAGATCGATGTGTGGGGGGCAGGGTACCCCGCGGCGCTCCGTTCGGAAGTGGGTGGTCTCCTCCGCGTCTCCGCGCCTCCGCGTGAGACCTGTCGTTTGCGAGCTCCGGTGACTCGACGAAGAGGGGGTCTACTCCGTGGCTGCCGGGGTGAGGCCCCGTGCCGCCGCGCACCCATGCACGCGTGCGCCCCTCCCCCAGGTAGTCACTGGCGGGGCGGCGAGGTGACGAGCGGGGAGGGGCCTACGCCGAACTCACCGGCAGCGTCAGCGTGAACGTGCTCCCCTCGCCCACCACGCTCTCGGCGACGAGCTCGCCGTCCATGGCGCGTGCCAGGTCGCGGCTGATGGCCAATCCCAGCCCCGTGCCCTCGGCCGTGCGCGTGAGGTCGGAGCGCACCTGCACAAAGGGCTCGAAGATGGCGGCCAGCTTGTCCGCGGGGACGCCGATGCCCGTGTCGCTCACGCGAAACACTACGGTGTTCTCCACGACGCCGCACCAGAGGGAGACGCGGCCGCCCGGCGTGGTGAACTTGACGGCGTTGGAGAGAAGGTTCGCCAGGATCTGGAGGAGCTTCTCCGCGTCCGCGCGCACCGTGAGCGTCTCGCTGCACGACGACACCTCCAGCCGCAGCCCCTTGGCGCCCGCCTGCGGAGCGACCAGCGCCTGGGCGGAGGCGAGCACCCCGCGCACGCCCACGTCGCTCACCTCGTAGTGGACGGCGCCCGTCTCCAGCTTGGCGTAGTTGAGCACCTCGTTGATAAGGCCGAGCAGGTGCCGCTGGCTCGCCTGGATGCGGTGCAGGTCCTCGCGCTGGCGGTCGTTGATGGGGCCGCGCACCCCCATCTCCAGCAGCTCCGCGTAGCCGCCGATGGCGTTGAGCGGCGTCCGCAGCTCGTGGCTCATGGTGGCGAGGAACTCGCTCTTCACGCGGTTCGCCTCCTCGGCGGCGCCCGTGCGCTCCGCCAGCTGCTCCGCGCTCCAGCGCAGCTCGCGCGTCTGCGTCTCCAGCTGCGCCGCCTGCGTCTCCATCTGGTGCGCACGCTCCGCGAGGCTCGCGGCCAGCGCCCGCGCCTCCTCTCCCTGGCGGCGCAGCTCCAGCGACAGGGTGCGGGCGCGGAGCAGGATCGCCACGCGCGCACGCAGCTCCGGCTTCTCGATGGGGGTGATGATCAGCTCGTCCACGCCGCGCCACACCTGGCGCGTGACCATCTTCACCCCGGGGCGCGAGGTGACGAGGAGGACGGGGAGGAGGGCGGGCTGCTCGCGCGCCTTCCTCCGCTGCACGCGCTCCCACAAGCGGTCGAGGGCGCGGCCGTCCAGAATGCACAGGTCGAAGTCCCGCTCCAGCGCCTCGTCCTCGTCCGCCACGACGACGGTGTGGTCCCGGGCGAGCTCCTCGGCCAGCAGCGAGCCGTTCTCCCTCTGGTCCAGCAGGAGGAGGATGCGCTTCCCCCGCGGGTCCACGGGCGCCGCCACGCCCAGCTCCGCCGTGGCGCTGCGGTCCGCCGGGGCGGTGCTCACGGTGGGCCGCCCTCGTCGTGCACCCACTCGGGGGTGCCGGTCAGCACGCCGCGGAGCCCGGTGAGCGGCGGGCCGACCCGAACTCCGTCGCAGGTGATCTCGTACTCGCGCAGCGTCTTGGTGAAGTCGCCCATGCGCTTCTTCAGCACGCCGATCGCCTTGCGCAGCTCGCCCTTCACCTCTAAGTAGCGCATGAAGACCAGGTTGTCGCACAGGTAGCTGATCTCCGTCTCGGTCGCGCGGAAGTCGCCGGTGATGGACCTCACCTCGTTGATGAAGATCACCGTCACCCCCATGTTCTTGAGGTAGCGGCCGAGGGCGTGGAGCTGCACCACCAGGTCGTCGCCGGCCAGCGTGAGCTGGTAGCCCGCGATCCCGTCGATCATCACGATGCGCGCGTTGTTCTCCTCCACGTCGCGCCGCACCAGGAGCGCGAACTCGCCCGGCGAGAAGCGCAGCGGCTCCACCTCCACGATCGCCAGCGATCCCTCCTCCACCATTCCGCGCACCGGCACGCCGATGTCGTCGCAGCGGTGCAGGAGCGTGTGGAGCTGCTCCTCGAAGGCGTAGACCACCGAGCGCTCGCCGCGCGCGGCGGCCTCCTTCATGAACTGGATGCCGAGCGTGGTCTTCCCCACCCCGCTGGGCCCGCTCAGGATGGTGATGGTGCCGCGCTCGATGCCGCCGCACAGCATCTCGTCGATCTCGGCGATCCCCGACGGGATCATCTCGTGCACGAACTCGCACTCGTGCGACCCCGGCACCAGCCGCGGGTACACTTCCATGCCGCGCCCGGTGAGGCGCATGGCGTGCGGCCCGCCTTCGAAGTCCGACCCGCGCAGCTTGGCGACGCACAGCGACCGCCGCAGCACGCCGTGCGAGGGCGAGATCACCAGGTCGATGATGCCGTCGCTCATGAAGCGCAGGTCGTCGTCGGGCACGGGGTCGGTAGCCTCGGAGCTCAGCAGCACGGTGGCGCCCTGCTCCACCAGGTAGCGCACGAAGGAGAGCGCCTGCTTGCGGAACTGGAAGGCGTCCGACGCCATGTAGCGCAGGGTCGTGACCGCGTCCACGAACACGCGCTGCGGCTTCAGCTCCTCGATGGTCTGGATGATCCGCCGCGTGGTGGGGTCGCGCTCCACGTCGGCCAGCGAGAAGATGTCGTAGCTCTGGTTCTGGGCAAAGAACTCGCGCGTGGGGCTCAGGTCCAGGATGGCGACTTCGGACAGGTCCAGCCCCTGCGACGCCGCGTCCACGCGGAGCTGCGCCTCGGCGGACTCCAGCGTGATGAGCAGCGCCTTCTCCCCCAGCGCCACGCCGGCGAGGAGGAAGTGGATGCCCAGCGTGGTCTTGCCGGTGCCCGGCCCGCCGCGTACGAGGTAGGCCCGCTCGGGAATGAGACCGCCGTGCAGTACCTCGTCGAGTCCGGGCAGCCCCGTGGGGCGCCGCGCGGTGCCGGTGTCCAAGTCAGCGTCTCCATTGGTGGGGGCGTTGCTACGAGCGACGCGCCTTCTGCAACTCACTCGCCAAAGGGAAAAACGGGGCTCACGCGGAGGCGCGGAGAACCGCAACTGCTTGGCTCACCCGGAGAGACAGAGCCAC
>JAUJMI010000022.1 GCA_030446945.1 Longimicrobium sp.
CCCCCCCCGCCCCACGCGGCGCGCGGCCAGGGCGTTTCGCGTCCCGTCCTTGCGGTTCAGCGCCCAGTCGTGGTTGCCGAGGACCGCGTACGTGGGGATCCCGCCCTCCGCGAGGGGCCGCAGGATCTCCGTCATCTCGAGCACGAGCTCGCGCGGGTCCGCGTCCGGCTTGTAGATGAAGTCGCCCGCCAGCAGCACCGCCGCGGGGCGGCGGTCCGCCACCTGCCGCACAGCCCGCCGCGCCATCTCGGTGTTCGCCCACCACATTCCCACCTGGAAGTCCGCGAGCAGCGCGATCTCGCGCCCCTCCCACTCCGGCGGGAGCCCGGGGAGCGTCGCTTCGTGCTCCTGCGTGTCGAGCACCAGGTGTGGCTCCACGGCCACTCCGTAGAGCAGCAGCGCGGCAAGGGCGCCTGCCGCGGCGGCGAGGGCCTTCTTCGCGATGCTCATGGGTCGCTTCCTGCGCCCCAGGCGCGCGGCCAGCAGGGGCGCCAGGAGCACGGCCCAGACCGTCGCCAGAAAGCACGTCGCCGCCCCGACCACCACCGCGCGCTCGCCGGAAAGCCGCTCCACCAGCAGGAGCGGGAGCATGCCGGCGACGCCGAGCAGCGCCGCCCGCCGGCGCTCCGCGCGCTCGCCCGGCCCGCGCACCAGCCTTTGCTCCAGCGGGAGTGCGACCGCGGCGCCGGCCAGCGCTCCGGCGGCGTTCCACCCGGCCGCGTTGCTCCCCAGCAGGGCCAGCCCCGCACCCGATGCCGCGCCTGCGAGCGCGGAAAGCCTCGCGAAGAAGGCGGGGGAGCGGCCCCGGAGCCACCGGTCCGCCGCGGGCCAGACGCGCCGGTGCACCCCGATCAGCGCGGCTCCGAACGCGGCTCCGCCCAGCACGTCGCCCACGAAGTGGACCCCCAGGTAGAGCCGGGAAAGCGCCGTCGCGCCCACCACCGCGGCGGCGAGCGGGGCGGGGACGCGGCCTCGCGCGTACAGCAGCCCCCAGAGCACGGTGGCGGTGAAGACGTGCCCGCTGGGGAACGACGCGATCGGCACGTGCTCGTAGGGGACGATCCCCGGCGCGTCGGGGCGGGGGAGGTGGAAGAGCTGGTTCAGGGCCAGGTTGACGGCCGCCTCCAGCGCGACGATACCCACGACGGGGTACGCCGCATCGCGCCCCCACAGCCAGAGCGCCAGCCCAACGGCGAGGATCACCCCCCACGTGGTGCCGGCCAGTGTCAGCGTCCGGAAAACGGGAGCCCACGCAGGCCCGAACGCCTGCTGCACCCAGATGATCGGCTCTGGGCCGAAGAAGAAGCCGCTCAACGCCGGCTCCACTGCCGAGCGCGAGCCGGGCTCAAGGAGCCCGCCGCTCCTCGCCGCCGCGGTCCTCGCCGTCCGTGGCGGGATCGTGGATGCCGCGCGTGTCGAGCGCGACCGGCACGGCTCCCGATTCTCGTTGCATCGCGTCCTCCTGGTCGTTCCGTTGGCCCGGCTCCGATGGCGGCCGGCGGATCCCGGCGTTGGCAACGTGCGAGCCCGGCTGCGGGCCGCGGCAACGCGAGGGGCAGACAGTTTGCGGCGCCGCTGGCGAACTGTGCGCGAAAAGTGCGGAGCGATGCGCCCGCTGTACCCGGAGCTTGCTCCTGCCCGTGCGGCCGAAAGCACACACCCCCGAGGAGACGAGAATGAACCATAGGAGCACCGATGCATGGACCGCCTGCGTGCTGCTGGCCGCGGCGCTCGCCGCCGGCTGCAGCGGCGAGCCCGCGCCGGAGGGTGCGGGGGAACCGCGGGTGGCCGTTCCGTCGGAGCCGATTCCCGCCCGGCCCGGTACCTTCCAGGGCATAGGCGTGGTAGTCACCGGCCTCGCGATCCAGTCGGAGTCCGGCACGGTGCCGGAGGGGGACGTGTCGTTCAGCGTCACCAACGCGGGCGCGCAACCCTACGCTTTCCTGGTCACCGGCAACGGGGTGGACGCGCGCACGGAGCCGATCCGCCCCGGGGGCTCGGCGCTCCTGAACGTCAGCCTGGGGCCCGGGACGTACGTGCTGCACACCGTGCCGGAGCAGGAGGGCCCCACCGCCGCCGAGATCCGCAGCACCCTGACCGTCACTCCCGGAGAGGCTCCCGCGGCGCCGTAGGTGCGGTCCGCGGGACAGTGTGCGGCTGGGATGGAATCTGTATGAGGGGATGCGGCCTCCCGGGTCCCGTCGTTGCGGATGAGCCCGGTGGCGCGGACGGGTTGGCGCCGTGCGCCGGGGCGTGGCACCGGTATCGATAGGGGCGAGGAGGCGAAAATGGCGGAGATCAACGTGCAGCGCAGGCGCGGCGGGGTCTGGCCCCTGGTGCTCATCGGCACGATCCTGCTGGGGTTGACGCTGTGGGGGTTGTACGAGTGGCTGGAGTCGGACGATCTCCAGGTCGCCGCGGTGGAGCCCTCAACCGGGAGCGTGGCGCCACCCGCGCCTCCCGCGGGGGCGGTAACGGTGATCCCGGTGGCCGCCATCCTCTCCGCGCCCACCAGCTATGGGGTGCCGCTGGACGGCAGGGCCAGGGTGACGGAGGTGGTGACGGACCGAGGCTTCTGGATCGGCGCCGACGGACAGCGGATGTTCGTGGTGATCGATGAGCCGAAGCCGGAAATCAAGGAGGTGCAGCCGGGCCAGACGGTGGTTATCCGGCAGGCGACGGTCTACCCCTCCGCGCAGGTGACCTCCATCCCCGGAGAGCTGGACGCCGACACCCGGCGCATCATCGAGAGCGTCCCCACGGTGCTCTACGTGAAGGCGAGTAACATCGAGCTCTCCGGCCCCGCCGGCGCCTAGGCGGCCCGGGCGCCAGCACTCAAAGAGGAGGGAAGATCCGTGTTGCACGACTCGAACGATCCCGTGGTGGATGCGCTGCGCGAGCGGGTTCGGCGGATGGGGCGCAGAAGCCTGGAGGTGCGGGACCGCGCGCTCCGCGAGGCTCCCCCGCCAATGGATGACAGGGTGGGGGAGTTGTCCGGGCCACCGAAGCCGGCGCGCTGACCGGCCCGAAGGCGACCTCGGACACGAACGCTCCGCCTCCCGACCGGGAGGCGGAGCGTTCTTCCGTAGACATCTTCGGGTGCAGGTCCCCGGGAATCGCGCCGCCCCGGTCCGCTCACTTCCATCGCTGCGCGCATCGGACGGAACATGGGCTGGATCGCGATGCGCGGCGGAGCCCGTTTCCTTCACTCCGCGCCAGAATCCGGGGTAAGGCAGGTACAGTGAGGCGCTCGGTTCAGGAAGTGGTTTTCTCCGCGTCTTGCGGCTCCCCTCCGAGTCCTCTGATGCGTTGTTCTCCGGGGGGCGCGCGTGAGGTCCGGGCGTGCCGGGCCGCTCAGCCGCTGAAGGGAGGCCGCATTCCGGAGCCGCGTGCGGGGCTGTCCGCACCCCGCGGGGCGCCCACCAGGCGGGTTCCGCGGCCCAGCGAAACGCGTCGGCCCGGCGCGGGCACGGTGCCGTCGAAGCGGGGGAGCGCCGCGAACTGTGCGCTCGTAAGCGAATCGGCGATCGCCACCCCGCCCGATATGAAGAGCAGCGTCTCGGGGTCCGGGAGGCGCACGTCGCGGGCGGCGATCAGCACACGGTGATCGTCACGGGCACGTCTTCCCATCCTCGCCGCGTCGACGAGCACCTCCACAAAGGCCACCTTCATCGCGGCCACGTCCACCAGCATGTCGGTCACCGTGCCCATGCTGCAGCCGTCGCCGGCCAGGATCTTCCAGCCGCGGAGATCGGGGTCTCCCGCGGCGACCCGCAGGTCGCGCCGCCGGCTGAGCCGTACCAGTATGCGGATCTCCTCGTTCTGCATCTTTCCCTCTCCGGGACCGTGTCGGACCACCCGCATTTCCCATCGCGCATCGTCCGTTCCCCCGCGTACCCCGCCGCCGCACAAACGCCGCCGCGCCGCCCCACTGTCCGGCGGAGATGCGGCGGCGCACGGGCTCACCTCCACGGCGCCGCCGACAGTTGTGCGGCCGCCGGGAAGCTGCACGCCCGCAGGTGCGTGCCGGGCGCCCCGCTTGCGCCGCCCCCGCGGGGCCCGGCGGCTCGGTGACGAGCCGGAACGGGGCGCACCTGGAACAGGACAGAGGAGATGACATGACCAGCAGCGATCTGGACCACGTGGTACCGCTCAGCAAGCTGCACGACCTGGAGGTGGCCGACGGCGAACCTGACGTGCGCGGGTGGAGCGTGGTGTCCGCGGACGGCAGGAAAATCGGCGAAGTCGACCAACTCCTGGTGGACACGGACGCCATGAAGGTCCGCTACCTGGACGTGGAGATGAGCGATGGCTCCGCGGGCGCGGAGGGGCGGCACACCCTGCTCCCCATCGGCTACGCCGCGCTGGACCGGCACACGCAGACGGTGCGAGCCACCACACTGCACGCCGCCGACTGCGCAGGCGTGCCGCCGTACGGCCGCGAGCCGCTGACGCGCCAGGGCGCCATGGAGCTGGACGACCACTGGCGCGCTCGCGGCGGGGCCGGCGAGGAGCAGCGCCTGACGCTCTCCGAGGAGCAGCTCATGGTGCGGAAGCGGGAGCGCCCCGCGGGCGAGGTGGCCGTCGACAAGCACGTCGTAAGCGAGCACGTGAGCCGTGCCGTCCCGCTCACGCACGACGAGGTCACGGTGGAGCGCCGGCCCGCGGACCCGTTGATGGCTACGCGGCGCATCGGTGAGGAGAGCATCCGCGTGCCCCTGGCAGCCGAGGAGGCCGTGGTGGAGAAGCGCGTGGTGCCCAAGGAGGAGCTGGTGGTGCGCACGCGTCAGGTTACGGGCAAAGAGACGGTGGAGGCCGACCTGCGCAGAGAGCGGGCGGAAGTCACCCGCAACGGTGGCGCGGTTCCCGCGAACCCCCTGCGCTGAGTGGATCACGGGGCGGGCGCTGCCGTCGCACCGGCGCCCGCGCCCCACCCACCGCACCCGGCTCCCGCAATGGATTTCGACTTCTCGCTGCTGATGCGCCCCGTCCAGGTGATCTTTGCGCAGATCGTCCGGATGCTCCCCGCCGTGGGCACGGCGCTGGTGGTCCTCCTCATCTTCTACCTCGCCGCGCGGTGGATCCGCGCGCTGATCCGGCGTCTGAGTCGGCGCCGGGGGCAGCAGCACAACGTGGGAATCGTGCTGGGGCGGCTGGCGCAGCTCGGGGTGCTGGCGGTGGGGCTGCTCGTGGCGGTCACCGTCATCTTCCCCTCGTTCCGCCCCGGCGACCTCATCACCCTGCTGGGCATCAGCAGCGTGGCCATCGGCTTCGCGTTCAAGGACATCTTCCAGAACTACGTGGCCGGCATCCTGATCCTGGTCACGCAGCCGTTCCGCGTGCGCGACCAGATCATCGTGGGCGAGTTCGAGGGGACGGTGGACGCCATCGAGACGCGCGCCACCTTCATCCGCACCTACGACGGGCGGCGGGTGGTGATCCCCAACGCGGACCTGTACACCAACAAGGTGATCGTCAACACCGCCTTCGACCGCCGCCGCATCGAGTACGACCTGGGGATCGGCTACGGCGACGACATCGGGCGCGCCAAGGAGCTGATCTTCGAGGTGCTGGCGAAGTGCGCCACGGTGCTGCGCGACCCGCCGCCCGAGGCGTGGGTGGTGGAGCTGGGGGAGTCCACCGTGGTGATCCGGGTGCGGTGGTGGATCGTGCCTCCCCGGCGCCTGGAGACGTTCGAGTCGTCGGACGAGGTGATCGTGGGGCTGAAGCAGCGGTTGTACGTGGAGGAGGGGATCGACCTTCCGTACCCCACGCGCCAGATCCTCTTCCACGACCAGACGGAGGAGACCGACGGCGACCGGGCCGCGCAGCGCGAGGGCTGGCCCGCGGGCCGGGGCAGGGCGACCCGCGAGTAGCGGCATGTCTCACGCGGAGACGCGGAGGCCCTCCGCGTCTCCGCGTGAGATCCGCCGGGAGTATCTACGGCGACACGGGACCCAGGCCGAGCCCGGTGTCGGTCCAGCGCCACTCTTCCAGGATGCGTTCGGCCGTTCGCGAGAAGCTCCCGCCGTCGTCCGGTCCGTGCTGGACGGCGAAGTGGAACCAGCGCCCATCCTTGGAGCCGAGCGCCACCCAGCCGGAGGGCGGCTCGTCCGGACGGCCCGCGCTGCGGATGGCGAGCTCCTCCGCCGCCCAGGGATGGACGCGCGCGGGCGCGGCCTCGGCCCGCGCACCGGGAACGCGCACCCGCTCGGCCACCGTCCGCACCACCTCGCGCGCGCCGTCGAAGCGGGCCGTGTCCGGGTGGACGAAGAGGTGCATGAAGCGGCGCCGGTCCCGCTCCCCGCCGGGGTGCGGCGTGAAGCTCACCTCGTATCCGCCCCCCGCCGCCACCGCCTCCACGCGCACCCCCTGCGGCACGTACGTGCTGAACGGGAGCGGGAAACCCGGAGGCGAGGTGTAGAGCCTCATTACCGAGTGCACGGTCCTTCCCTCGGCGGCGAAGGAGGCCCGCTTGGTGGCCGGGCGCAGCTCGCCGGCGGGATCGTCCGCGCATCCCGCCGCAAGCGCCAGCCCCAGCAGCACGGCCCTTTGCAGCATCGATCTCGCCCCGTCGTGGTGGGATACACCGGCCCGAACCCACCCGCGTTGCAGTTACCATTCCACGCTGGTACGTTTCTCGTATCAATGTTTGCCTCAGGTTGTGTAGAGCGCGCCAGGGGCTCGCGGCGGGTGCCACTCACCGGACCCATCGCGCGCCCTCGGATGTAATGATTCGATGGAAACCGGCGATCGCCGGTACTTTGATCCCGCGGCACGCGAAGGAGGGCGGATGGACGGAACGCTGGTGAGGCTCGCGGAGCCGCCCGCCGATTGGCTGGCGGTGCTCACCCCCGGCCGCCCCGCCACCCCGCCGGACGCGGCGCTGGAGCGTGTCTCGCGGCTGGCCGGGACGCTGCTGGATGCCTCGGCCGTCGCCGTCGCGCTTTCCGGGCCGGACGCGAGCTCCTATGCCGGCCCCACAGCCCCGCCGGAGAGCGCGACGCTCCCCGGCTCCTGCCGGCACGCCGCCGCCACGGGCGAGGTGGTGGCGCGCGACGGGACCGAGGAGGCCGAGGCGGTCCTGGTCGTCCCCATCATCCACGCCAGCGGGCGGGTAGCCGGGAGCATCGGCGTGGCCGCCGTGCGGGGGAGAAGGTGGACGCAGGACGACGTGGCCACCCTCCGCGACCTGGGCGACCTGGTCGCCGCCGAGGCGGAGCGGCGCGCCCTGGCCCGGGAGAGGGAGCGGATGGAGGAGGGCGTGAACGAGGCCGCGGGGCTGTACGCGGCCATCGTCGAGGCCTCACCGCTCGCCATGGCCGTGCTGGACCGCCGCGGGGTGGTGCGGCTGTGGAGCCCCGCGGCCGAGCGGATGTTCGGGTGGACCCGAGACGAGGCGCTGAACGCGCCCAGCCCCATCGTTCCCCCTGGCGAAACGGATTCCTCGCGCGACCTGCTCGCCGGCGCGCTGGCGGGCGAGAGGCTCACGGGGGTGGAGTCGGTGCGCCGCAGGAAGGACGGGTCGCGCGTTCACGTGAGCATCTCCACCGCACCTCTCCCGGCGCGAGGCGGCGAAGGGGGCGGGGCACTGGTCATCTTCGCCGACGTCACCGCGCACAAGCTGGCCGAGGACGCGGCGCGGGAGAGCCGGGAGCGGCTGCACGAGGCGCTGGACGTCCTTCCGGTGGGGATCTTTCTGGCCCGGGCGGACGGGCGCGTGGAGTGGCAGAACCACGCCAGCCGGCACATCTGGGGCGGCGTCGACCCGCACGCGGGAGAGGCGGGGCTGGCCCCGTACAAGGGGTGGTGGGCGGGGACGAGCCGGGTGATGCGCGAGGAGGAGTGGGCGCTCCCGCGCGCGCTCGAGGGCGAGGCGGTCAGCGGGCAGCTGGTGGAGATCGAGGGTTTCCAGGGCCGGCGCAGGACCATCATCAACTCCGCCTTCCCGCTGCGCGACGCGGCCGGCGCGGTCACCGGCGCCATCGTGGTGAACGAAGACGTCACCGCGCGCACCCGCGCCGAAGAGGAGTTGCGCCGCCGGAGCGCCTTCGTGGAGATGCTGCAGGAGGTGGCGGTGGCAGCCAACGAGGCGGAGAGCCTGGAGGAGGCGCTGCAGACCACGCTAAACAGCGTCTGCCGGCACACCGGCTGGCCGCTGGGGCACGCCCTGCTGCTGGACGCCCAGGGGACGCTCGCGTCGGCGGACCTCTGGCACCTGCCGCGGCCGGACCGCTTCGCGTCGCTGCGCCGGGCGCTGCGCGGCGCGCCCGGGGCGGGGCTGGCGGGGCGCGTGGTGGAGAGGGGCGAGCCCGTGTGGACGGTGAGCACGCACGGCTACCCCTCCGCCGCCGGGGAGCCGGAGGCGCGGGCGGGCTTCGCCTTCCCCATCCGCGTGGGACGCGAGGTGGTGGGGGTGCTGGAGTTCTTCTCCGAGCGCACCGTAGAGCCGGACGAACGCCTGCTGGAGGTGATGTCGCACGTCGGCACGCAGCTGGGCCGCGTGGTGGAGCGGCGGCGGGCGCTGGAGGCGCTGCGCGAGAGCGAGGAGCGGTTCCGCCTCACCTTCGAAAAGAGCCCGCTGGCGCGCTGGCTCTTCGACGCGCGCACCCTCCGCATCCTGGACGTGAACGAGGCCGCCCTCCGCCAGTATGGCTACACGCGCCAGGAGCTGCTGCAGATGGACGCGGGCGCGCTGTGGCCCGCCGGCACGCAGAGCCCCGCCGCCGGCGCGGACGCGGCGGCGTGGAGCGGCGCGCACCGGCACCGCACCAAGGAAGGAGCCCTCATCGACGTGGAGGTCACCACCCACGAAATCGCGCACGGCGGGGGCAAGGTGCTCCTTTCCGTGGCGCTGGACGTGACCGAGCGCAGGCGCGCGGAGGCGAGGCTGGGGCTGCTGGAGCTGGCCGGCAAGGTGATGGGCGGCCTCTTCGAGTTCGAGCACCGCGTGGAGAGCCTCGCCCGGCTCACGGTGCCGGCGCTCGCCGACTTCTGCGTGGTGGACGTGGTGGGGGCGGACGGCGCGCCCGTGCGCATGGCGGGCGCCCACGCGGACCCCTCGCGCGCCGAGCTCCTGCGCGAGATCGGCAGCCCCTGCGCCGCGGAGCCCGGCGGCCCCTTTGCGGCGCTGCGCGGGGACGAGCCGGTGCTGGCGGCGGAGGTCGGCCCCGACATCGTACGGGCGCTCGCACCCACCGCGGGTGCGGCGGAAGCGCTGCGGCGGTTGGCCCCGCGCTCCATCATGGTGCTGCCGCTCGCCGCGCGCGGACGCACGCTGGGCGCCGTCACGCTGGCCTCCGCGGACCCGGCGCGCCGCTACGGGGCGGACGACCTGTCGCTGGCGGCGGAGCTGGCGAGCCGGGCGGCCCTCCTGCTGGACAACTCCCGGCTCTACCGCGAGGCGACCCAGGCCACGGAGGCGCGGGAAGAGATCCTCGCGGTGGTCTCGCACGAGCTGCGTAACCCGCTGGCCGCCATCGTCGCCATGGTGGAGACGCTGCTCCACTGGCTCCCCGACGACGCGTGGCGCGCGCGCGAGCGGACGCAGCTGGAGTCGCTTCTACAGACCACCGGGCAGATGACCCGCCTGGTGCAGGACCTGCTCGACGTCACACGCATCGAGGGCGGCCACTTCAGCGTACGCGCCGGGCCGGAGGATGCGGGCGAGCTGATCCACGAGACGGCCGAGCTCCTGCGCCCCCTGGCCGAGCGCGCCGGCGTGCGGCTGGAGTCGCTGCCGGCGGCGGAGCTCCCCGCCGTGTTCGCGGACCGCCAGCGCGTGGTGCAGGTGATCGGCAACCTGGTGGGCAACGCCGTGCGCCTGACCCCGGCGGGCGGCTCGGTGCTCGTGGCGGCGGAGACGCGCGGGGGCGAGCTGTGGTTCCGCGTCACCGACACCGGACCGGGGATCTCGCCGGAGCACCTCCCCCACCTGTTCGAGCGCTTCTGGCGACCGCGGCGCGCCGGCGGGCTGGGGGCCGGGCTGGGGCTGGCGATCTCGCGCGGGATCGTGGAAGCGCACGGCGGGCGCATCTGGGCCGAGAGTGGCGGAGCGGGGGGGAGCACCTTCTACTTCACCCTCCCCGCCGTGCGGGAGGGCGCCGGCGCCACGCCGCCGGACGAGGTGAGCCCGTACCGGGTCGCGCTGGAGCTCCCCGCCCCCGCGGCGGAGGGCGAGGGCGGCGGGGAGGCGGCGCTGCGCGAAAGGGCGGCCCGCGAGAGGGCGGAGGCCGCGGAGCGCCACACCCGCTTCGCCGCGGAGATGGGCGAGGCCGCGGGTGCGCCCGCCGGCGAGGGCGCGGAGCTGGTGGACCACCTGCGCGAGCAGATCGCGGCCGCGGTGCACATGGGGCACATCCGCGAGGGCGACCGGCTTCCCAGCATCCGCGAGGTCTCGCGCCGCTTCGGCACCACAACCCACGCGGCGGTGCACGCGTACGACCTGCTGGCGAGCGAGCACCTGGTGGAGAAGCGCGGGCGCTCCGGGATGTACGTGGCGCCGCAGGGCTCCCCCGGCGGCGGGCTGCCGGGAGAGACGGCGGCCTGGGTGGCGGACGTGCTGGCGGGCGCCTTCGAGCACCAGATCAAGATCCCGCAGGTGCCGGAGCTCATCCGGCGCTGGACGGCCGGTGTGCGCCTCCGCTGCGCGTGCGTGGAGTCGGAGCCGGAGACGCTGGGCGTGCTCTGTGGCGAGGTGCAGGCGCAGTTCGGCCTCGACTCGCACCCGGTGCGGGCGGGGGAGGTGGCGTCGTACCGCCCCGGGATGCGCCCCCCGGCCGAGGCGTGGCACCACCAGTTCGAGCGGTGCGACATGCTGGTCACCACCGTCTACCATGCCGCCGCAGTCCGCCCCTGGGCGGAGGCGCTGGGGAAGCCGCTGGTGGTGGCCACCTACAACCCGGAGCACGCGGCGGCCATCGAGCGGCAGCTGCGGGAGGGTGAGCTCACCGTGGTGTGCACGGATGGGAGCTACGGCCAGCGGGTGCGCGCGATCCGCGGCGGGCGGTACGCGGACCGGGTACGGGTGGTGCTGGCGGACGACCGCGAGGCGCTCGCCGGGCTGGACCCTTCGCGGCCGGTGCTCATCACACGCGCCGCGCACCAGCGCCTGGACGGCGTGGACCTACGCCTCCTGGTGCCGCTCTCGCCCTTCCTCTCCCCCGCCTCCGCGCGGGCGCTGCTGGAGACCGTGGTGCGACTCAACATCCAGGCGCGGCGGGTGTAGCGGGTGCAGCTCACACAGAGGCGCGGGGGTCCGCTCTCTGTGCCCCGCGGCTCGCCACGCGCGACCGGCGCTTGCGAGACGAGCAAACCAGCCGGGGGCGCGCTCCCGGAGGGGTGAACCCGCTCGCGGAGGTGGAAGGCCATGCAGTCTCTGCTCTTGACGCCGATGGTGCTGCTGGGGGTGGTGGGGATCGTGCTCTTCCTGTTCGGGACGCGGGTGGCGCGGGGGATCGCCGGGGTCGTGCGCGGCAGGGTCGACCCGGTGGGCCTCGGCCGCGTCCTGCGCGTGGCGGGGCTCGCGATGATCGTCGCCGCCGTCGTCGTCCGCCCGGAGAACCCCTGGACCGCCGCGTTCGGCCCCGACACCGGCCCGTCCACGAGCCGCTGAGTCCGAGCCGCACAACGGAAATCTCACGCAGAGGCGCAGAGACGCAGGAGAGGAGAACAACACGAGAAAAGCATCGCGCAGACACAGAGGGAACGGAAAGGCGATAGCCCCTTCTGCTTTACTTTCTGTGGCTCCGTGGCTTTGTCCGAGGCCAACTGTTCACTTTCTTTTCTCTCCTGCGTTTCTGCGCCTCTGCGTGAGGCCAGCCGTTCAGAATGCACACGGGTCCCCCGTAACTCGTATCAGAACAGGGGGACCGCGCCGAGACACAGACCCACGGCGACGGGAACGGAAGGATTCTCTCTGTTCCCGGTGTGACACCTGCCGTCCCCTTGTCTGCACCAGCGTCCGGGAGAGATGGTCTCAGTCGTCGGAGCGCGGCGGCACCAGCAGGACGTTGCAGGGAGCGCGGCGCGTAACCTCGGCGCTCACGCTGCCGAGCAGCGCCCGCCCCAGCACGCCGCGGTTGTGGGTGGACAGCACCAGCAGGTCGCTCGCCTCCACCTCCACGTACAACACGATCGACTCCACGACGTCGGTGCCGCGCAGGGCGACGCTACCGTGCACCCGGCCCAGCGCGTGGCACCGCGCCAGCGCCAGGCCGAGGGCGCCGTCCAGCTCCGCGGGCGGGCCCTCGCTCCGGTCGCCGGTGACGTACAGAGCGGTGACGTGGGGCACGCCGGCCTCGCCGCCGAACAGGAGCGCCCAGCGGACGGCGCTCTCCAGCACCGAGTCCATCCGGTGCCCGGGGTCCACGGCGGCGACTACGTGGCGCACCGACGGCGCGAGGGGAACGCGCACCACCAGGCACGGCGCGCCGGCGCTGCCCAGCACCCGCTCCGCCGTGCTCCCCAGGAGCCCCGACCCCGCGCCGCGCACGTGCGGCCCCACCACCACCAGATCGGCGCGCACCGCCTCCGCACGTTCCGCAATGGCGCGGTCGGGGGCGGTGCTCGCCACGTGCAGCTCCGCCGCGGGAGCCGCCCGGCGGGCCTGCTCGCCCAGGGCGCGGCGAGCCCGCTCCTCCCCGGCGTCGTCCTCTACCGCGTGCACCAGGTGCAGCGCCGCCCCGGAGCGGGCCGCGATCGCCGCGGCCGTCTGCACGAACAGGTCGGACCCCTCGGAAAGGTCGGTGGCGACCAGCACCGACCGGAAAGCCCCGTCCCGTTTTTCGCCCACTTCCGTCATGTGTCCCCTTTCGGATCAGGTGAGCCTCCTCCGCGCACGGCTGAAGCCTCTCGCCGCAAGAAACGCGGCGAGGGGCCTGGCGCCGGCGCGGAGCGTCATACGGCGCCGCCGTCGTCGTGCGCTTCCGGCAGCGGCTCGTACTCCAGCCCGCCGCTCCCCGCCGCGCCGAACTTCGGCGCGGTGAACGAACCGGTGGTGGTGTGGCTGGGCTCGTGCCGCTCCATCTCCGGCTCGGCGGCGCCGGCGGCATGCGTGTCGCCGTAGCGGCGCGGGTCGGCCGAGAACTTCTTCTGGCACCCTGTGGAGCAGAAGTAGTGGGTGTGCCCCTCGTGCACGATCATCGCCGCCGCGGTGAGCGGATTGACGGGCATCCCGCATACGGGATCGGTTGCGTTCTCCATCGTCGTTCTCCGGAAAAGGGTGCTGGGCCCGGGGCCGTTCGCCAGCGGGCCTCTGCCGCACTGAACCGGCTTCACGGCACGCGCGGCGCTGTCGCTCCGCATCTACCCCTTCGCGGTCCGCAACCCCGGGACCGCATCCATGTGCCGGGAGCCACAGAAAGACGCGTGACTCCGATCTGTCGGGGCGAACCGCCGGCCGTGCATTCCGCCCTACCGATCGTCACCCACGGGCCGGAGAGCGCGGATCTCGGCCCGCAGCAGGGCGAGCTCTTCCCGCAGGGAGGCGATGGATGCCGTGCCCGCCACGTCGCCTTCGGGGCTCTCGGCCTCGCGCCCCACGAAAAAGGTGGCGAGGGTGGCGGTCACGTAGCCGAAGACCGAGAACGAGTAGAGCGCCAGCAGGAAGCAGAGCGCGCGCCCCTCAGCCGTCTGCGGCCAGTGCTGCGATCCCAGCGTGGTGACGATCATCGCCGTCCACCACAACGCGCTCCAGAAGTCGTCGAATCCGGCCGCGCCGGTTTGCCCCCTCTCGAAAGCGTACATCCCCGCCGCCCCCACGAGCGTCACCAGCGAAGTGAGCGCCACCACGTATCCGAAGTGGCGCCGCCCCACGCTCCTGCCGAGCGCGCGCATCCCCCGGTTGACCCCGGCGACCACCTTCACCAGGCGGACGCGGCCCAGCAGGCGCAGGCCGCGCAGGGCTCGGAGGGCGCGCGCGAAGCGCAGGGCGGGTACCACCAACGAGACGGCCGTGAGCCAGTTGCCGCGCAGGAACGCCCACTTCGCCGGAGCCAGGGCGAAGCGGAGGAGGAAGTCGAGGACGAACACGCCCCAGATCAGCGTACCGGCCGCCATCAAAAAGGGCGAAAGCCCCCGGGTCAGCTCAGTGACGAGCAGCGCGAGCCAGGCGAAGCCCAGCACCGTCATCGGCGTCTCCGCCCACGATTCCAGGTCGCGGAGGACGCCCCAGCGCTCCTCCTCGCTCGGTGGGGTGTCGTCCTCGCCCAGCGGGCCGGTATCCTGAGTCAATTCGGTGCTCCGGGAACCGTGGTCATTCGCGCCCCGGCTCGGCGCCCATGTTCAGCCGGATCAGGATCTCGACGATGTCGCGCGTCGAGTCCGGCGAGATGGAGGGGTAGCGCGGGAGGAGGAGGGGCAGATCCAGATCCGGGAGCATGAGGCGTACGGCCCGCGTGGCGAGCACGGGGCGTGAGCGGTCGAGCCGGGCGATGGTGCCGCGATCGTCGGCGAGCACCACCCGGATGCTCTCCGGCCGGCCGTCGCCGTACACGGAGCGGAAGCGCTCGCCGTATTCCGGGTCCGCCACGATGACGGTGAGGCCATCCGAGCGCACGCGCCGCTCGATGATCCCCGCCATCTCCGGGTGCACCGTCACCAGCGCAAAGGGTTTGCCGGCCGCTTCTGCCGCGGCGCGCACCTCCGGCGCATGGAACGCCGTCGTCACCAGGAAATCCGCGCCGCTCACGTCGCGGGGAGCGCATGCGCCACGCAGGCCCGCGGCCGGCACCGAGACGACCTCCAGCCCGAACTCCTCCTGCAGCTCCATGCGGATGGCGGTACCCGAATCGGCGTTGGACTCGATGCACGCGCAGCGCAGCCGCACGCGCGCGGTGCAGGAGCGTACGAACTCCGGGAACTCGGGGATCCCCACGCGCCGCCTCCGCGCCTCCGCGAGCACCCCCGCCAGCCAGGTGGCGGTCTCCTCCACCAGCTCCCCGCCGAGCCGCTCCTGGTGCGCCAGGTACGCTCCCGCCCTCCCGCGCACCTCCACGAGCCCCTCCGCCTCCAGCGCCCGGTACACGGCGCCGACGGCGCGGTGGTCCACGTCCAGCTCGCGCGAGAGTTCCCGCACCGGCGGCAGGCGGTCGCCCGGGCGGAGGTGCCCCAGGTGCATCTCTCCCACGATGCGCTTGCGGATGCGGTCGGCGAGGCGGGGGTCCGCTGGCATGAGCGTGTGTACGGGGGTCGAGACGTTCCGGTGCGGGCCCGGAACCGGAGGCGTACGTTCCGAACCTGATACAGGATACGTACCACGTGGGGTACGGCGTCGCCCCGACAGAAGCGCGGCGTGACCGGCGCGGTGCCGATCGGCAACACGAGGAGCGCGGAAGCATGCTTCCGCGCCCCTCCTGCGCAGGCTGTTCGCCGTGCTCAGTCCCAGGGCTTGAGCACCACCTTGATGCAGCCGTCGTCCTTGTCGCGGAACGTCCTGTACATGTCGGGACCCTTGTCCAGCGACACCCTGTGCGTGATGACGAACGATGGGTCGATCTCGCCGGCCTCGATGCGGCGCAGCAGCGGCTCCATGTAGCGCATCATGTGCGTCTGGCCGGCCTTCATGGCCAGTCCCTTGTTCATGAACGCGCCGCGCCCGCCCGTCATCTCCATCAGCGCATCGTACACGCCCGTCCGGCTGAAGTCGATGGTCTCCGCCCAGCCCGCCGTGCGCGCCATCTCCAGCCGCTCCGGCACGCGGTCGATGGCGATCACCCGGCCCGCGCCCATCATCCAGCAGCTCTGGATGGTGAACTGCCCCACCGGCCCGCAGCCCCACACCGCCACCGTCTCCCCCGGCCGGATGTCGGCGTTCTCGGCCGCCATCCGCCCGGAGGGGAAGATGTCGGAGAGGCATCGGCAGATGGTGAACGGCACCACCACAGCCGAAACAGTTGAACTCGCGCCTCCGACCGGAAGCGAACACGCGGTACCGAGCTCTGGCCGAGGACATGGAGGAGCTTCAACCCACGCCCACACGGGGCGAGCGACCGCGCAACCCTCAACAGGTGGCGAGCGCGTGTCTTCAACCCCGCCCCCGCGGCAGGGGCTACCCGTGTGGGATCCCTGCCGCGAGACGCTCACGAACCTTCAATCCCGCCGCGCGCCGGGAGCGACGTTGGCGGTGCGGCTCCCGGTCTGGAGCTTCACGTTGCTTCAACCCACGCCCCCTCGCGGGGAGCGACGATGTTGGTGGCGGGAGAGGGCGTGCCGCGCGAGGCTTCAACCCACGTCTACGCGCGTGCTCTTGGCGTTTATGGGTCGGAGCCACTCAGCGGCGCTCGTTCCTGTGTCCTCGGGGATCAGCGAGCCTGTCCCTGGCGTGTCCACCGTGAGAACCGCGGCGAGCACCCCTGGGAGGGTGCTCAGGAGGTCTGCCCGGCTGCGCGGCGTGAGGACGTATTCGTCACAGCCGACAGCCTCTGGGCACGCTCTCGCGTGCTGCCGCTGGTCGGCAGACAGGGAGGATCACGGGAACCGCACATCCTCAAGCCAGCGCGCGGTTTCAGGGAGCAACTTGGCACTGAGCCGATCTTGCTCGGCCACGTACACGCCTGAACGCCCTCGCACCTCGACCAGTCCCTCGACTGCCAGAGCGCGGTACGCCCGCGCCACGATCCGGTCGTTGAGCCCAGTTTCCCGCTGAATCTCACGGATCCCCGGCAGCCGGTCCCCCGTTCGGAGGTGGCCCAGGTGGAGCGCCCGCACCACGCGCATGCGCAGGCGAGTGACCAGGTCCAGTTCTGATTCCATGATCCCCTTCCCATCGTTGTAATCCGCTCCGGGTCTGGCGAGCCGTGGGAGGTCCTAAACTGCGCTCCAGAGGTACGGCAGTTTGGCCGATACCTCGAAACTGCCGCAGGATTGCGCGGCAGCATTTTTGCGTGGACGCGCCCAGGCTCGCACCGGAGCCAGGCTCCACCTTCCCACACTTCCCCACGACGGGCTCATGTACCCCATGAGTCGCAGGCGTGCCCTGTTGGTGCCGCGTCGGCGTTCGCGCTGGTGCTCACCGCAGGGTGCGCGCCCAAGCCGCTGCCGGTCGATGCCTTGGCTGCGGGAGGGCGGAGTACGGGTATCTCTGGGGGGCCGCTCGCGGCTTGGCTGCTCCGCGATCGCAGCGACGTGGTGGTGGAATGGGAGTTTCAGCCGGTCGACCGCTGGAACTTCGCCATGGCCGTCCGCGAGGCCGACGGCGAGCTTCGCCAGAGGCTCAATCAAGGAATTCGTGAGATGGTGCAGGGCGGCGAGCTCGCCGAAATCTTTTCGAGGTACCGCGTTCCCTATCTCCCGCCGTGCTCGTCTACAGTGAGAGGGAGTGCATGTGGGAAGAACCGGGAAGGAGTCGCGACGCCGAGTGCCGCTGCCGGTCCGTCGCGTCCCTGACCTCGGCAGGCCCGTCCCGCCGGACGTCGCGTGACGAGCCGGCGGGGCGGGGATGAATCGCGGAACCAGAAGGAAGCTGGGCTCATGCATCAGATCCAATGCTCGGAGGATTCGCCCGCAAGATCAGGTAGGGAGTACACGACTGGACGTGACGCTCAGGGAGCGGAGGAATCGGAGCGGCTGAGCCTCGAGGCTCCCGCCGCCGAGGCGCGGCAGGCACCCGAACCAGTACCCCCGCCCGCCCGCGCGGGGAGAAGCGTAGCGGATCGACCGAACATCCACTCGTTCTGAACTGATCGTAGGAGGAACAGCATGGACACGATGACCCGCGGCGCAGCCGCACGCGATACACGATCAATGGCACCTCAGGTGTCGGCGGACGAGTACAACTATGAACACTTCCGCCCCAGCATCCTCCTCAAAGATGCGAAGCGGGCGGCGAAGCCCGAGGGAGTGGTGCCGGGCGACGTTGCCCCGGACTTCGAGCTGCGCGACACCGAGGGACAGCGCTGGCGCCTGAGCGAGCTGCGGGGGAAGCCGGTGGTGCTGATCACCGGGAGCGCCACCTGCCCGCTGACGCA
>JAUJMI010000255.1 GCA_030446945.1 Longimicrobium sp.
CGGTGCGCGCGATCCACGCCTCGTCCGCCTGCGGGAAGGCGAGGCGGAGGTTGGCCTCCACGACCTTGCGCCGGATCCCCATCCCGTGCACGATGCGCCCCACGCGCCGCCCCACCGCGTCCGCCGCGCCCTCCGGCAGCGTGGCGACGGCGATCTCCAGCGTCCGCGCCAGGGCGTACTCAACGCGGTGCGAAGCTGTGTGGCGAGGTTCCGGTTTATCGCTCATCCTTGGATCTTAACTGCATCTCACGGAGACGCGCAGAGAGCTGGGGTGCAAGGGAACGAACGCCGCTCCCGGCCAGCACGGAGGCGGAGTTTAGCACGGGTAACGAGGTTCGTCTACGCTCGCCGGGGGAGGCGGCCGGCGGAGTAGCGGCCGATGGCGCGCTGGACGCGCTCCAATACGTCTTCGATGGTGATCTGCTCCATGCGGCCGTGGCGCGGGTCCCAGTGCGACGGATCGGGGGCGGCGCCGGGCTCGGTGTAGCGGTCGACCCACAGGTCCTCGAAGGCGCGGTACGGACCCACGCGCCACGGGTTGGTGTGGCCGTACAGGCCGATGACCGGGACGCCAAAGGCACGCGCGATGTGCACCGGCCCCGTGTCCGGCGCGATCACCAGGCCGCAGCCGGCCAGCGTCCACATCAGGCGGCGGATGCCGTCGCCCATTGCCGACACCGGCGGGACGGCGGCGCGCTCCGCGATCTCGCGGGCCAGGGCGTTCTCGCGCTCGCCGGGGCCGCCCACCAGCATCGTGCGGAAGCCGAAGTCGCGCTCCAGCGCGTCCGCGACGGCGGCGTAGCGCTCCGGGAGCCAGTCCTTTTTGCGGTTGGCCGACGCGGGGACCAGCGCGGCGACGGGGCGGCCGTCGAGCGCGGCGAAGAAATCGGCCTGTGCGCGGCGCTCCTCGTCCGTGAAGGGGATGCGCCACTCCAGGGGCTCCGGACGCGCCACGCCCAGCACGTCCAGGAACTGGAGGAACATCTCCTGGGTGTGCGCGCGCGGCGCCGGCGGGAGGTGGCGGTTGGCGGCGAGCCAGACGCCCTCGAACGAACGCGTGCGGTCGAAGCCGATGCGCAGCGGTGCGCGCGAAAGGAGCGTGGGCCACACGCTCTTCGTGTACACGTTCAGGTTGAGCGTGACGTCAAAGCGCCGCCCCGAAAGCGCCCGCGCCAGCTCCGCCACGCCACGCACCCCCTCCCGCTTCCGATAGACCACCACCTCGTCGATCGACGGATGGGGACGGAGGACGGGCGCGGGCATCGGCTCCACGACCCAGGTGATGCGGTGGCCCTGGTCGCGCAGCGCGTTGGCCAGCGGGAGCCCGTGGATGACGTCGCCCAGGCCGGTGAGGAGGACGATACAGATGCGCATCGCCTACTCCGCGCGGGTGAGGTAGGACAGCTGGAGGAGCAGGAGCTGCCGCAGCGGATGCCACTGCGCCACCGCCCGCTCCACCTCTTCCTCCCCTGTCGCGTTGAACACGGCCGCGATGGGCGAGCCGGTGACGGGATAGGCGCGCCGCTTCTCCGCCATTGCGGGCGACTCCACCACCCTCCGCCACTTCGGCCAGGGCCCCTGCCGCGCGCGCACCTCCCCCGTCAGCACCGCGCGGACGCCGCGGGCCACGCGCAGCCCCACAGTGAGCGGGAGGTTGGCGGCCCGCCCGAAGTACGGGTAGCGCCAGCGCGAGTGCGGCACGTTCCAGGAGGGCGCGAAGAGCGGCTTCATCGCCTGATGGAAGAGCGCCCTGCCCTGCTTCCAGCGGAGCGGGACCGCCCCCGCCAGCGCCACGATCGCGACCGAATGGTACGGCTCGTGGCTCGCGAAGAGCCGCCGGTTGCCATGGAAATTCGCGGCGTGCTTGCGCTGCGTGAACGGATACAGCTTCTCCCACTCCTGCGCAGTCGACGGACGGAACTCCTCCAGCCAGCGGCGAAAGGCGGTGCGCCGCTCGGCCACCGCCTGCAGGAGGTCGGGACGCATCTCCGGCGCGATGGGGACCGGGAAGGGCGCGCCGGGAGCGGTCGCGGGCGGCGCGTGCTGGGCCTTGAGGAACGAGTCGGAGGAGAGGCCGCCCAGCACGATGGGAAGCTCGCGCAGCCCGAGCGACTCGTGAAAGCCGTAGCCGTGCACGTCCATGAAGAGCTGTCCGCTCCCCAGCAGCGGGGCCACGGTCTCCAGCCCGTCCAGGTAATGGTCCGGCCCCCGCGCCCCAAAGGTCAGCTTCGCTCCGTATGCACGCGCGGCGTCGCGCGCCACGCGGACCTCGCGGTTCTCCCAGTCCGCGTACACGAACGCGCGCACCTCCGGCCCCGGAGGGATGGCGCCCAGCACCGCCCGCGCATCCTCGCCGCCGCTGAGGAGGATCCCTGCGACGGGGAGCTCGCCGCACGACTCGCGCAGGTTCTCCAGCAGCGCCTCGCGCAGCGCCGTGGCCGCATCGGCGCGGGAGGCGTACGGGTTGTCCTCCGTGGGGCGCCAGTAGGTGTGCGAGTCGTCCATCCACCCGCCACGCCGGTCGAAGCTGCGCGCGGTCGCTGGCGGGAACTGCTCGACACCGCGGAAGAGAGTGTACGGAAAGGTGGGGCTGAAGTTGAGCAGGAGGTCCGCCGCGGAGACCTCGTCGAGGTCGCGGTGCCGTCCGGCCGCGCGCGCCACCGCGTCCGGATGCGTACCCAGGACCACCCCATCGTCGTCCGCGAAGAAGACGGGGACGAAGGAGGCGATGTCGGTCACCACCATCCCGCCAGCGCGCTCGGTATCCACCCGCAGCGCTGCGAACCCGCTGTCCAGCCGTTCGTGCCACCCCAGCACCGGCCCGCTCCCCAGGAGCTCGTGCACCGCCCGCCGCCGCGGTCCGCGCGCCGCCAGCCCCGGCGCATGCCGCGCGATCCGCGCGATCGGGTGGCCGATGAGCACCGAGATCGAGCGCTCGTCCTCTACGACCACCTCGCCATCGTGCGGCGCGCGGACGACCGCGAGCGAGCCCCACGCGCCATGGTGCTCCGCGATCTCCGCGGCGACGGCGCCGAGGTAGCGGTGGAGCACTTCGCGGAGCTCGCCGGGTGCACGGGGGCGCGCGGCGAAGAGGAAGTCGCTCATCGAGAGGGCTCCGCGCTCAGCGCCGCCTCCACGCCATCCACCATGCGCTCCACACTGAACCACTCGCGGGCGCGGCGCCGCGCCTCCTCCGTGCGCCCTTTCACGGCGGTGGGATCGGCATCGAGCGCGGCGAGCACCTCGTCCAGCGCGGCGGCGAGCGCGCCGGCGTCGCGGACGGGGACGATCCAGCCGGCCGGCGGCGCATCATCCACCTCCCCCAGCGCGAGCGGAACGCCCCCGGTGGCGGTCGCGACGACGGGGACGCCGAGCGCCATCGCCTCCAGCATCACGTTCGCCAGACTGTCCTTGCGGCTGGCCAGCACGAAAACGTCCGCGGAGGCGATCACCTCCGGCATGTCGCGCCGGTGCCCGAGGAAGCTCACGCGCCCGCCTGTCCCCAGCGCATCCGCCTTCGCGCGCAGCTCCTCCGCATCCGGCCCGTCCCCGGCGATGGCGAGCCAGGCGCGCCGGTCCCTCAGCCGCGCAAACGCTTGGAGGAGCAGGTCGAAACCCTTGCGGCGCTCCAGCCCGCCCGCGCTCACCACGAGCCGCGCATCGGCCGGCACGCCCAGCTCCTGGCGGAGAGGGGCCGCACCCGTCATCACCGGCTCCACGGCGTTGAGCACCAGGTGCACGCGATCGCGGCGGAACCAGGGCGCGGAGGCGAGAAAACGATCGCGCACGTCGGGCGAGTTGACGATCAGGGCGTCTATCCAATGGCGGAAGGCGAGCCGGAAGTCGCGCCGCGCGGGGATCGGTCGCGGGATGCCGAGGCGCAGCACCACCCGCGGAACCCTCGCCGCGCGGCCGGCGAGCGCGGCCGTCGGGATGCGCCGCCACGTGGTGAGCAGGAGCGCATCCGGTCGCTCGCGCCGCAGCCAGAGCACGAAGCGCGCGAAGTTCCACGGGTCGAAGTCGCCGCGCGGACGCACCGAGGTGGTACGCACCTTCTTTCGCGCTAGCGCCTGGTGGAAGGGGGCGCGCGGGTCGCACGACACGACCACCTCGTGTCCGCGCCGCGCCAGCTCGGTGGCGATCAGGAGCGCCTGCCGCTCACTTCCGCGCAACTCCGTCGCCGCGCTGTGGATGACGACCTTCACGCCTGGTCCCCACGCAGCACGCGCTCCCAGCGATCCAGCATCCCCGCGATTCCGAAGCGCTCCTCCGCCCGCTCGCGCGCCGCCTCGCCCATGCGTGCGCGCAGCTCGGGGTCGTTCAGGAGCGGACGAATGGCGTCAGCCAGATTCTCCGGCTCCCATCCGGCGATCGTACCCGGACGGCGTCGGTCGGGGAACGGCTCCAGCGCGTCCTCGGCCCCGCTCACCGGCGTGCTCACGACGGGCACTCCACACGCCAGCGCTTCCAGCATCGCGTTGCTCAGCCCTTCGGAATCGGAGGCGGTGACGAACACGTCGAGCGTCGCCAGCACGGTCCCGGTATCGTCACGATGCCCCACGAGGTGCACGCGCGCGCCGATCCCCAGCTCGTCCGCCAGCGTGCGCAGCCGTTCCAGGCGTCCGCCGCCCCCGGCCACGAGGCAGTGCGTCTCAGGCGGAAGGAACGCGACCGTTTGGAGGAGCCGGTCGATCCGCTTCTGCCGCGCCAGCCGCGCCACCGTCCCCACCACCGGCGCATCGGCGGGTATGCCCAGCTGTGCCCGCAACGTCCCCGTGCGCGCAGGCGCGGCGACGCCGTTGTGGATCACGGGAACGCGCGCATCGCTCCACCCCGGGAGCGCGGTGAAGGCCGGGCGCATCCGCGAGGCGTTGACGACCACGGCATCCACCCAGCGCGCCAGCACGAAGCGATACTTGGCGCTGCGCGGCGTATCCGACTCCAGGCCCACTCGCGCCACCACCCGCCGTACCCCGCCCACCCGCGCCGCCAGCGACGCCAAGAACAGCTTGCGAAACGTCCCCACGATGAACGCGTCGGGCCGGAGCGCGCGAAGACGCCGGCCCATCGCGACCGCGTGGTGGAGCGCCGCGTCGCCGCCGAGCCGCGCGATCTCGGTGGGCACGCCCAGCTCCCCCGCCCGCCGCGCCACCTCCGCCTCGTTGCAGAGGAGGAGGACGCGATGGCCCCGCTCCCGCAATCCCGCCAAAAGGAGGGCCGTTGCGCGCTCGGCTCCGCCCCAGATGGGGGCTCCGTTGTGGGCGACGATGAACAAGAAGTGCGTGAGTGCGTTAGTGCGTGAGTGCGGGCACGGCAGGCCCTCTCCCCGCTCGTTCCTCGCTGCGCCTCCCCCAAACCGCTGGGGGAGGGGCGCTCGCGTGGATTCGCGCAGGACCGGAGTGACGATGACGCGCTGCGCTCAGAACGACCACAAAAGGGGATCGCACTCTCGGCCGGAGGCATCCGAGACCGCTTCAGCGGTCTTCCCGCGGTTCCAGCCGGGGGCTTCAGCCGGTGCCGGATTCATTTCCCGGCGATGCCACCCCCCCCCCGGCGCTCACCCTCCGCGTTCAGCCCCTGCCCTCCACGAACGCCCGCACCGAATCCGCGACGTACGCGAGCTGCGCCTCGGTGAGCTCCGGGAAGACGGGGAGCGAGAGGACCTCGCGGCTGGCGCGCTCCGATTC
>JAUJMI010000256.1 GCA_030446945.1 Longimicrobium sp.
CCTCGCCCTCGCCCTGCGCCCCCGTCGGGGCCGCCACGCGGCGGCCCGAGATCGCCCCCCCCCCCGCCGCGTGCAACCCCGGGGGATGCATGGGTGCGCCCCTCCCCCCGGTCGTTTGTGGGGGAGGGGCAGCGCGGACCGAGGGGGGAGATGGGCCTGCGACGCGGACGGTCCCGTCACGCCGGTCGGCCTTCCGGCCGGCGGCGTGGTTTCGCGGCGCGCGCCGCCCTCTCGCTTGCCGGGGCGATCCTCACGGCTGCGCGGACCGCCGCCGGGGCCGCCGAAGTTGCCCAGCGGGTTGCGCAGGGCGGGGGGGACACGCCGCCACTGCTCGGGCGTCACCACGCCCTGCAATTCGCGGAGGGCGCGCTGCACGTTCTGGCGGCCCGGCTCCAGAAGCGGCCCCACGCGCCCGAACAACTCGCCAGGGTTCTGTATCGTCGCGTTCGCCGGGATGGCGGCGCGCACGGCCTCGCGCACCGGCAGGTTGCGCGCGCGCAGCGAGTCGCGGATCGCCTCGATCCCCGCCACCTGCTCGGGGGTCAGGTCGAGCGTGTCGCGCAGGAGGAGGATCGGCGACACGGGGTCGGGAAGGAGACGCGTGAGTAGCGGCCACGTCGATCCCGCCGCCCTCGCGGACGATGCCGCCGAAGCCTCCCCCTGGAGCCCCGAACACTCCCCCTCCCGGCCTACCGAACCCGCCGCCCCCGGCCCGCCCCCGATCGCCCACAGCCCGCCGCCGCCCTGCGCCTGCTGCGTGCCGATCAGCAGCCGCGCGGCGAGCTGCACCGGGAAGGGCGAGCCGAAGCCGCCGCGCCGGGTGCGCGTCTCGCCGAAACGCTCGTTGACCTGGTACAGGAAGCGGCTCTGCGCGGGGTCGAAGCCGCGCGGGTAGAGGAGCACCTCGTCGCGCCCGAAGCCTTGCTGCCCCCAGCCGTGCAGGTTGTCGCCCCCGTTGAAGAGCAGGTCCGCGCCGGCGAAGAGGTTGGTGACGTCGAGCGAGACGGAGAGACGCCGCGCCAGGGCGGGGAGCTGCGGGCGAACGGTGCCGCGCAGGTCCAGCGTCCCCGTCCAGGGGCCGCGGCAGCTGTTGCGGTCGGCGATGGAGCCCTGCTGCGACTCGATGCACTCGCGCACGCCTCCCTCTGCGCCGTCCAGCAGGCGCGCCATCCCGTTGGCCACCGCCGTATCGCCTGAAGCGCCCGGCGCGAAGACGAACGCGCGGTCGTTGCGGGCGCCGTCGCCGTTGATGTCGCCGCCGACGAGCGGGGTGAAGGGGTTGCCGCTGATGGCGCGGCCGATCAGCGAGACCTCCCACGCCTGGCCGAAGGGGACACCCAGCACGGTGACCCAGGAGTGGCGCCGCTCCAGGTCGCTGGTGGACCACTCGCGCACGTTGGGGCTCCCCGCCGTGGTCGGCTGCGAGAAGCCGGCGCGCGGCGCGCCGGACGAGAACGACGACTGGTCGCGCACGCGCGAAAAGGTGTACGAAGTCTGGAACGAGATCCGCCTCGGAAGCTGGCCGTTGAAGCCGAGCGTCGCCTGCGTGCTGCGCGAGCCCAGCTCCGAATCGACCGCGAAGACGTTGGAGAGCTCCGGGTTCCGGCGCGATGCGAAGAAGGGGACCTGCCCCGTCGCCGTGATGGCGGAGGCCGGCGCGTACACCGGGCGCCCGCCCTCGCTCGCCAGGAGGAAGGCGGGGGCGTCGTCGCGCAGGTTTAGGTCGCGCACGCCGTACAGGTTCACGCCCCACGCCTGGCTCACGTCGATGCTGCCGTTCAGCCGCGGCCGGAGCTGCGTCTGGAAGCCGAGCGAGGCCCGCCAAGAGCGCGGCGCGCCGAACTCGGGATCGAACACCGTCACCGTGGGCAGGCGCCGCACCGGCTCGCCCGCGCCGCCGTCCGCGCACGAGGCGGGGATGGCGGAGGGGTCGCGCTGGTACGCCGCCCAGTCCGGCGCAGGCACGCGCGCGCCGACGCACTCCAGCAGCGTCTCCCCCGTCGCGAGCCCCGTCTGGTCCAGCGCGGAGGCGAAGAGGGAGAAGGGCGGGCGGCCGCGGAACTCGCCCACCCCGCCGCGCAGCAGGCGCAGCGGGGTGCCCTGCTCGTTCAGCCGCCACGAGAAGCCCAGCCGCGGGCTCACGTGCAGCTCGCTCGGGATCAAGTCGGTGCGGCGGCCGAAGAGGCGCTCGATCTCGGGGTTGCGCGCCGGGGTGTCGTCGAAGCGCGTCGCCTCGCCGCGGGCGCCGAAGGTGAGCTGCACACGATCCAGCGGACGCCAGGTGTCGCCCACGTAGATGGCGGCGTTGACCCCGCCGCCCTCCGTCTCGCGCGTGGTGAGCGAGCGGGTGAAGCGCGTGGGCCGCCCGTCCTCGAACGCCTCCAGCGACTGGAACTCAAAGGTGCCGAAGCGGTCCGGCGTGCTCTCCTGCCGGAACGTCGAGTGGTTGAACACCCCGCCGATGCGCAGCCGGTGACGGTCCCGGAAGAGGAAGGAGAGCTCGTTGCTCACCTCGGTCGCCGTCTCGCGCGTGAGGGTGGGGAGCTGGCGGTCGCCGCCGAAGACCAGCGTCGCCACGCCGCGCTCCCCGTCGCCCAGTTCCGAGGCGACGCGCACGCGCCCCTCGGGGAGCTGCTCGTAGCCGTTCTGGTCGCGCCCGTCACGGTTCACGGAGGCGCGCAGCTCGTTGATCCACCCCGCGCCGAATCGCGAGGTGAGGGTGAGCTGTCCGCCGCCGCCCGTCGCCCCCACCTCGCCGCCGTTGCCCAGCGTCTCCAGGAACCCGATGCGGGCGTTGTCCTGCTCGTACAGGCTCAGGTTGCCGCGCAGGGCGAGCGTGTGGCGCTGTGTCAGGTTCCAGTCCACGCGCCCGAGTGTGGTGAGCGCGCTTCCCGTGCGCCGGAAGACGCCGCTGCGACCGTCCACCCCGTAGCGCGTCCGCAGGGCGCCCAGGAAGCGCTCCACCGACTCCGGGCTCACGCCCAGCGCGCGCACCGCGTCGCCGTCGCCGGGGGTGAGGGAGTAGAGCTCGTCGCTGCGGCGCTGCGCCTGGAAGGAGAGGTAGTAGAAGAGCCTGTCGCGCACGATGGGGCCGCCCAGCCCGCCGCTGAACCGGTTCTGGGTAAAGCCGCCGCCCCACGACGGCACGCCCGCGTTCCCCTGCAGGCTCGGGTCGCGCAGCTGGTACTGGAAGGAGCCGTTGAACTGGTTGGAGCCGCGCCGGGTGGTGAGCGCCACCTGCCCGCCGGAGAACTGCCCACGCGCCACGTCGTAGGTGTTGGTCACCACCTGCGTGCCGCGTACCCCCTCCTGCGGAATCCCCAGCGGCGACCCGCCCCCCGCCTGCCCGCCGGAGAGCGCAGAGGTGAACGACGCGCCGTCCAGCGTCACCTGGTTGAGCGCAGCGCGCTGCCCCGCCACCGAAAAAGAACCGCGCGCCTCCGACGAATCGCCCTGCGTCACCGCGACGACGCCGGGGCTGAGCGTGGCGATGCGGGCGGGGTCGTTGTCCTCCAGCGGGAGACGGTTGACCGTCTCGCCGGGGAGGGTGCGCTCCGTGCCGCCCGCCGCGGCGTTGCTGGGTGGCGGGGTGCGGCTGGCGCGCGCCGTGATCCCCTCCAGCGCCACCGCCTGCTCGCCCAGGCGGAAGTTGGTGACCAGAACGTCCTCGTCCGCCTCGCGCGCGGCGATCGCGGTCGCGGCCGCGAAGCCCAGCGCGGTCACCCGCACCTGGTAGCGCCCCCCGCCATCCGGAAAGGTGAGCGTGTAGCGCCCGTCCGCGCGCGTGTTGGTCGACCTGCGCAGGTTCCCCTCCGCGGACACGGCCTCCACGCGGGCGCCGGAAACGGGCGCGCCGTTTGGCCCCGTTACGCGCCCGGTGAGGAGGTCGGTGGTGACGCCCACCTGCGCCGCCAGCGCGGCGGGGGCGGCAAGGATCGCGCAGATCAGGGCTCTGAGGTACGGCATGCGGCTCCACGCCCTGGCTGCGGGGCGGTTCGGGCGTTGACGATCGGATGGCGGGGCTACGGTGTGGATGACAGCCGGCGGCCCGCGAACGTTGGCGCGGACCATCGTCGCCTGGCTCGTTCGGGATCGTTACTCCCACGTTACCGGCGCGCGTTACACTCCACGGGACGACGCGCGCGACGTGCTCCCCACTGCAGGTGAACCTTGCCGACCGCTTCCTTGAAGCCTCATCTTGCCCGCGGGCTCCCCGGCCTCGTGGGACTGCCCAGCCACGACAAGGTCGAGCCCGTGAAGCCGCTGAACGCACACATCCTGGTGGTGGACGACGAGCCCGACATCTCGGCGCTCGTGGCGTACCACCTGGCGCGCGAGTCGTACCGCGTCCGCACCGCATCCACCGGCCCGGAGGCGATCCGCGCGGCCGAGGTGGAGCGCCCGGACCTGATCGTTCTCGACCTGATGCTCCCCGGGATGAGCGGCCTGCAGGTGCTGGAGGAGTTGCGCCGCCGCCCGGAGACGCTGGACATCCCCGTCATCCTGCTGACCGCGCGGCGCGAGGAGCAGGACCGCATCCAGGGGCTGCGGCAGGGGGCGGACGACTACGTGGCCAAGCCGTTCTCGCCACAGGAGCTGATCCTGCGCGTGGGCGCCGTGCTGCGGCGGGTGCAGCAGGCGCCGCCGGTGGGACGGGGGGGAAAGGTGGTGCGGGTGGGCCCCTTCTCGGTCGACTCCGGCGCCGCGCGCGCCGAGGTGCACGGGGTTCCGCTGGAGCTGACCCGCACCGAGTACCGCCTCCTCCAGACGCTGATGGAGCGCCGCGGCCGCGTGCAGACGCGCCGCCAGCTCCTGGAAGCGGTGTGGGAGGTGACCGCCAACATCGCCACGCGCACGGTGGACATGCACGTGCAGCGACTGCGCAACAAGCTGGGCGATGAGGCGGACTGGATCGAGACGGTGCGCGGCTTCGGCTACCGGTTTCGCACCGAGCCGCCGGTCCGATGAACTGCAATCTCACGCGAGACGCAGAGAGAGCACGCGGAGTTCCCTCCGCGCCTCCGCGTCTCCGCGTGAGACCTGCTGTCAGGGATGACTGAATGACGCTGCGGCTGAGGGCGGACCAGAAGCTCTTCCTCTCGTACCTGGCGCTGATCGCGGCGGTGGTGGTGGTGCTCACGCTGGGGGTGGGCTCCACGCTGCGCACGCAGCTTACCCAGCGGCTCTCCGTGGACCTGCGGCGGGAGCTCTTTTTGGCGCGCGCGTTGTACGCCACCCGCACCGCCGCGAATCCGGACGCGGTGGCGGACTGGCTGGGCGCGCTCAGCAGCCGGCGAGTCACCATCATCGCGCCGGACGGGCGGGTGCTGGGAGACTCGCAGGTGGATGCGGACGAGCTGCGGCGGCTGGAGAACCACGCCAATCGCCCGGAGGTCCTCAGCGCACGGCAGGGGCGCGACCGCATCGGCGTCGCGGTGCGGCTCAGCAGCTCGCTCGGCGGCGAGCAGCTGTACATGGCGCTGCAGGCCGCGGACGGAAACGTCATCCGCGTCGCTGACCCGCTCAGCGAGATGTACGCCGCGGTGGCGCGGGTGCAGCGCGGGATCGTCGGGGCCGGGCTCGTCGCGCTGGTGCTGGCGGGGCTCCTCTCGCTCGGCTTCTCCATCGCCATCACGCAGCCGCTGCGGCAGATCGTGAGGGCGG
>JAUJMI010000257.1 GCA_030446945.1 Longimicrobium sp.
GGGCGCGCCGGACCTGGCGCGGCTCACGGTGCAGGAGGCGCTCGGCGACACCGCGCGCGACTGGCGTCTGGTGAACGTGCGTCGCGACGCCGAAAAACCCGCCGTGCTGGAGTACCTGGTGCGGCTCAAGGACGAGATCACCCCGGCCGAGCTGGTGGGGGCGCTGGACGAGCGCTGGTCCGCGCAGGTCTCGGCCGCGGAGTACGTCCCCTTCCGCACCCGGAAGAAGAAGCGCAAGAAGGGCTAGCGGGTGCGCTCGCGCGCTCGTGCTAGCGGCGGGGCTCCTCTCCGCGTGCACGAGCGCCGGCCGAGCGTGATGATCTTCGGGGCCCTGGCGGAGTGACGTCCGCGGGGCCTTGGTCGTTCCTGCCTGCGGGAACCGGAGGCGGTGAGGCGCGGGGCACAGCAACAGCGGCCTCACACAGAGACACAGAGACACAGAGACACAGAGGAAGAACTGCAAAAGGGGTTCGCTGTGGCTCGCGGTTCGCTCCGTGTCCTCTGTGTCAGGTTTTTCAGTCGATTTTCTCCGCGTCTCCGCGCCTCCGCGTGAGCCTGCGGTTAGGCGGCCCGGGTCCTGTAAAGTACGTTTGTTTGCAGCGCGCGGAGGGCTTCCGCCGACGACCCGCCCCAGTGGAGCACCGATGACCGAGCACAGCAACATCGACCCGGCAGAGAGGAAGGAGCTGGAAGAGCGGGCGTCGGTCGAGCCGGAGCAGGGGGCGATCCGGGGGGACGTGGCGGACGGGGAGCAGGCGAACGCGTGGGAGAGCGCCAAGATCGGCATCGCCAGCGAGGGCGGGGTGCATCGCGAGATGGCGCGCGCCGGAGAGCCCCCCGCCACCGCCGCCGACGAGGCGTTCCACGGCCGCGTCCGCGCGCAGCCGCCCGAGGAGCACACCGGTCTGCGCACGGGCGAGGTGCAGAAGACGGCCGCGGGGATCAACGCCGTGCGCGTCGCGATGAAGTACACGCTCGACGAGATGGGCGCGGCGGACGGCGCGCGGATGCTCCAGAAGCTCAACCAGGAGGGCGGCTTCGACTGCCAGAGCTGCGCCTGGCCGGACCCCCCGCCGGGCGAGCGGCCGATGTTCGCGGAGTACTGCGAGAACGGCGCAAAGGTCACCGCCGAGGAGAACACGCGGAAGCTGATCGACGCCGATTTCTTCCGGCGCTACAGCGTGGCCGAGCTCTCCGGGAGGTCGGACCACTGGCTGGCGAAGCAGGGGCGCATCGACCGGCCCATGGTGCTGCGCGACGGGGCCACGCACTACGAGCCGATCGAGTGGGACGAGGCGTTCGCGCTGATCGCGGCGGAGCTGAACGCGCTGGGCTCGCCGGACGAGGCGGCGTTCTACACCTCCGGGCGCACGGCCAACGAGACGGCATTCCTTTACCAGCTCTTCGTGCGGCACTTCGGCACCAACAACCTGCCGGACTGCTCCAACATGTGCCACGAGTCCAGCGGCAGCGCCCTCACCGACTGCATCGGGATCGGCAAGGGGACGGTGTCGCTGGACGACGTGCACCACGCCGACCTGCTGATCAGCATCGGCCAGAACCCCGGATCGTGCCACCCGCGCATGCTAACCGCGCTCCAGCGGCTGAAGCGCAACGGGGGGAAGGTCATCGCCATCAATCCCCTCCCCGAGACGGGGCTGAACCACTTCAAGCACCCGCAGGACCTCAAGCATCCCGGCCGCATCCTGAGCGTGCTGGTGGGCGACGGCACGCCCATCGCCGAGTTCTTTGTGCCGGTGCGCATCGCGGGCGACGTGGCGCTCCTCAAGGGCGTGCTCAAGGAGATGCTGGAGGAGGAGGAGCGGCGCCCGGGGACTGTCTTCGACCACGACTTCATCCGCACCCACACGCACGGCTACGAGGCCTTCGTCGAGGACCTGCGTGCCGAGAGCTGGGACCTCATCGTCGAGCAGAGCGGGGTGGAACGCGCGCAGATCGGCAGCGTGGCGGAGATGGTGATGCGGCACGAGCGCATCATCGTCGCGTGGGCGATGGGGCTCACGCAGCAGCCGTACGCGGTGAGCGCCATCCAGGAGATCGTCAACCTCCTCCTGCTCAAGGGGAGCATCGGGAAGAAGGGCGCGGGCGCGCTCCCCGTGCGCGGCCACAGCAACGTGCAGGGCGACCGCACGGTGGGGATCTGGGAACGCATGCCGGCGAGGTTCCTGGATGCCATCCAGCGGGAGTTCGGCTTCGACCCGCCGCGCCACCACGGCTACGACACCGTGGAGACCATCAGGGCGATGCACGCGGGGAAGGTGAAGGTGTTCTTTGGGATGGGCGGCAACTTCCTCTCCGCCGGGCCGGACACGGAGTACACGGCCGCCGCCATGCGCCGCTGCCGCCTCACGGCGCACGTCTCCATCAAGCTCAACCGCGGCCACCTGGTAACGGGGCGGCGGGCGCTGATCCTTCCCACCATCGGCCGGGCCGAGCGCGACGTGCAGGCCACGGGCGAGCAGTTCGTGAGCGCCGAGAACTCGATGGGCGTGGTGCGCACGTCTCGCGGCGTGCTGGACCCCGCGTCGCCGCACCTGCTGAGCGAGCCCACCATCGTCGCGCGCCTGGCGACGGCCACGCTCGGCCCGCGCAGCCGCGTGGACTGGAACGCGCTGATCGCCGACTACGACCGCATCCGCGACCGAATCGAGCGGGTGATCCCCGGCTTCGACGGCTATAACCGCCGCCTGCGCGAGCACAGCGAGCTCACCCTCCCCAACCTGCCGCGCGACCGGCGTGAGTTCAGCACCACGACGGGGAAGGCCAACTTTACCGTGCACCGCATCCAGCCGGTGAAGCTGGAGCCGGGGCAGCTGGTGATGATGTCGATGCGCAGCCACGACCAGTTCAACACCACGGTCTACGGCCTGGACGACCGCTACCGCGGCATCTACAACGAGCGCCGCGTGGTGATGATGAACGACGACGACGTCCGCGAGCTGGGTCTGGCCCCCGGCGACGTGGTGGACCTGACGAGCCACTTCCGCGGGGAGGAGCGGGTGGCGCGGCACTTCATCGTGGTGAGGTTCCCCATCCCGCGCCGCTGCGCCGCCACGTACTATCCCGAGACCAACGTCCTGGTCCCGATCGGCAGCGTGGCGCAACGCAGCAACACCCCGACCTCCAAGTTCGTGATCATCACGGTGGCGAAGTCAGAGCGGAGCGGGCGGTTCGATTACGACCGGGTGTGAGGAGCGGCCCTCACCCCCGGCTCGCTACACTCACCTGCCCCCTCTCCCGATAACAGGAGAGGGCTCCGCCCTCACGTTATCGAGAGAGGGGGCGCAGGGCGGCGCGGGTCGCACAGATCTCGTAGGGGCGCGATTCATCGCGCCCGTGCCAGAGGCCGCTCCGCAGCCCGTCGCACCGCGCCGAAATCCCGCAGGGGCAACCCCACGTGGCTGCACGTGCCTGCCCCCGGGCCGAGCAGCGCACGGCGCGAACGCACGCAAACGCCCCTCCCCCAGCAGTTTTTGGGGGAGGGGCAGCGAGGTGCCGAGCGGGGAGAGGGCCCGCGGTACCCTCCCCCCCATTCCCCATTCCCCATTCCCCATTCCTCCACCCGCCGTGACCACCTACACCATCAAAGAATGGCCCACCGCCGATCAGCCGCGCGAGCGCCTGCGCATGCTGGGGCCGCGGGCGCTCGCGTCCAGGGAGCTGCTGGCGCTGCTGATCGAGACCGGAAGGCCCGCGCACGAAGGACGCGCGGCCAAGACTGCGCTGGACCTGGCCGGCGACCTGCTCCGCTGGACCGCGCAGGGCGGGAGCGGGCACGAGTCGCTGCGTCGCATCCTCACGGCGCCGCCCAGCGCCATCTGCGAGGTGTACGGAATCGGACCGGCCAAGGCGGCCAAGATCCTGGCGGCCATGGAGCTGGGGCGCCGCGCCACCGAGGAGGTCAGGGGCGAGCGCGACCGGATCGCGTCTCCGCGTGACGTGTACGAGAGGATGCGGCTGGTGATGCGCGACCTGCCGCAGGAGGAGTTCCACGTTCTCCTGCTCAACACCCAGAACCAGGTGCTCCGCGACGTGGTGGTGACGCGCGGCACCCTGGACGCGTCGCTGGTGCACCCGCGCGAGGTCTTCCGCCCCGCGCTGGCCGAATCCGCGGCGTCGCTGATCCTCGTGCACAACCATCCCAGCGGCGAGCCCACGCCCTCCGCCGAGGACCGCGCGGTCACGGTGCAGCTCGCCGAAGCGGGGGAGCTGCTGGGGATTCCCGTGCTCGATCACGTGGTCGTGGGGGAGGGGCGCTACGTCTCGTTCGTGGAGAGCGGGATCCTGGATGGCGCGAGGGCTTCCCCCCTGGTGTAGATTGGTAGTATGACTACTCTCGTCCCCCGCAGGCCGGCCCGTCCCTGCGCCGCGCGCATCCGCGCGGCGGGGGCTGGCGCGCGGCCGCACGCCGCCCGAGGGTAGCGCCGTGGCCGCCCCCTCCCTCCTCCCCGCCCGCGAGGACGCGGTCGAGCACGCCCGCGCCATCCTGCCGCCGGAGCTGTTCGCGTCGCTGGAGCCGTCGCTCGACCGGCTGGACCTGGACCGGATCACCCGCGCCTACGAGTTCTCGGGCGTCGCGCACGCCGGGCAGAAGCGCCACTCCGGCCAGGACTACATCGTCCACTGCGTGGAGGTGGCCCGCATCCTGGCCGACCTGCACCTGGACTCCGTGACGATCGCCAGCGGGCTGATCCACGACGTGGTGGAAGACACCTCCGCCACGCTGGACGACGTGCGCGATGCCTTTGGCGCGGAGGTGGCCACGGTGGTGGACGGGCTCACCAAGATCAGCAAGGTGCAGTTCCGCACCAGCACCGAGCAGCAGGTGGAGAACTTCCGCAAGCTGCTGCTGAGCATGGCGCAGGACGCCCGCGTTATCCTGGTGAAGCTGGCCGACCGCCTCCACAACATGCGCACGCTGGAGCACCTGCGGGAGGAGAAGCGCCGCCGCATCGCGCAGGAGACGCGCGAGATCTACGCCCCGCTCGCCCACCGCCTGGGAGTGGCGCACATCAAGTGGGAGCTGGAAGACCTCTGCTTCAAGTTCCTGGAGCCCGAGCCGTACAAGGAGCTCGCCACAAAGGTGGCCGAGAAGCGGCGCGAGCGCGAAGAGCTGATCGAGCAGATGCGGGAGCCGCTGGAGGGCGACCTGCGCGCGGCGGGGATCGTGTGCGAGGTCACCGGGCGGCCCAAGCACCTGTGGTCGATCCGGCGTAAGATGGCGCTGCGCGAGAAGAGCTACGAGGAGATCTACGACCTGATGGCGGTGCGCGTCATCGTGGACACGGTAACGGACTGCTACCACGCGCTGGGGGTGATCCACAACCGCTGGACGCCGCTCACGGAGCGGTTCCACGACTACATCGCCACGCCCAAGTCCAACATGTACCGCTCGCTCCACACCACCATCTTCGGTCCGGGGGGGCGGCTGTACGAGATCCAGATCCGCACGCGCGAGATGCACCGCACGGCGGAGTACGGGATCGCGGCGCACTGGAAGTACAAGGAGGGGACGCGCGGCGGCGACGACGTGGACTCGACGCTCTCCTGGTTCCGGCAGGTGCTGGAGTGGCAGCAGGAGACGCGGGAGCCGGAGGAGTTCATGGAGTTCCTCCGCATCGACCTCTTCCAGGACGAGATC
>JAUJMI010000258.1 GCA_030446945.1 Longimicrobium sp.
CACCCACTCGGCGAGCGAGGGGACGGCGTACTCGATCCCGGAGCGCTCGTCCGCGACGGCGGCGACCAGGATGCCGCCCATCCCGCGCAGGCGCCGGTTCCACGGCTCGCCCACACGCGCGTCGAAGGCATCCGCCAGCGCCTGGAACCGGCGCGGGGGAAAGTGCGCCTCGCGCATGGAGCGCAACGCGTCCGCGCAGAGCAGGAGGATGGAGTAGCGGCCGGCCGACTCCGGGAGCCCGGCGGACAGCTCCTCGTGCAGGATGGCGAGATGGCGCTCCAGCAGCCACTGCGGCATCCCGCGAGACGAGAGGACGCCGCCCAGCCACTTCACCTGCTCCACCGCGGCGCCCGGCGTCAGGTCGGCCACGGTGGCGAGCCAGCCGCTGTCGCTCAGCGAGAACTGTCGGCCGCGCGTGCCGTAGCGGTGGCCGTAGTACGGGAACTCCGCCCACGAGCGCTGCGCCGCGCGCCGCGACGCCTTCACCTCGCGCGGGTCGCTGGTGACGACGTGGTTCCCCGCCTCGGGGTTGAGGATATTGGCTTCGTGGTAGCGGATGTGCCTCGCGATCATCCGTCCCTCCCATTTTGGGGTGCCGCTTTCAAGCTGTACGCGGCCGGGCCCGCGCGCAACCGATCATCCGAACAGCCGGTTCCACAGGTCGGGGACCATCGCCACCACGGCGAAGTGGATGAAGCGCCCCACCAGGCACGCCACCACGAAGAACACGATGTTCATGCGCACCGCCCCCGCCGCGATCGCCATCACGTAGAGCGGCGGCAGCCCCACCAGCGAACTGCAGAAGAAGACGAGCTTCCCCCACAGGGGGCGCGCCTCCAGCTTCGCCTGCGTCGCCTCCAGCCCGCGCTGCACGCGGCCGGCGGGGAGCTTCAGCACGCCGAGCCCCACGTAGTACATCGCGATCTTCCCCACCGTCTGCCCCAGCGTGGCCGCGATCACCAGCGGCAGCACGTAGGACCGCGGCGAGAGCGCCACCGCGGAGAGCAGGTAGATCTCCGTGTTGACTACGGGGACGAGCGAGCCCAGCACACAGATCGCGAACGTGGTCAGCCAGACGGCGACGAACGTCATCGCGGACGGAGCGGTGGAGTGCGGCTCGGGCTCACGGCTTCACGAGCAGGGGATACGGATTCAGGTCCCTTCCCCGCCACCAGCGGTTCGGGTCGGATACGGTGTAGACGGCGAAGTGCAGGTGCGGGTTTCCGGCGGGCGCGTTGCCGGTGTGCCCCACGTACGCGATGACGTCGCCGGCGCGCACCAGGTCGCCCTCCTTGAGGCCGGTGCGGTAGCGCTGGAGGTGCGCGTAGTAGTAGATGGTGCGCCCGTCCGCGTCGCGGTGGTAGAGCGAAATCCCTCCCTGCGCGGTCGTGGCCCGTTTCACGATCACCCCGCCCGCCGCCGCCAGCACCGGCGTCCCTTCGGCCGCGAAGATGTCCACCCCCTTGTGCTTGCGCCCGCCCGAGCGCGCCGCGCCGTAGCTGTCCGCCAGGTCGCGCTCCCGCACCCCCGCCACCGGGATCACCAGCCGCGCGGTCGTTGCCGCCCTCCGCTCCTCGCGGCTCGCCACCCTCACCAGCAGCGTCTTCTCGGTCGCGGCCAGGTGGACGATGATTCCCAGCAGCAACGCCACCTCTGCCAGCGCCACGCCGATGGTGGCGCGGCGCAGGGTGATGCGCACGCGCCTCCGCCGCGGCGCGGGCTCCGGTGCCGGAGCGGGGTCGGGCGGGGCGGCGTCCTCGGTCAGCGCGGCAACGGGGGAAGCTGCGTGGCCGGGTTGTAGTGCCGGAACACCTCGCGGCCGATGCGCGCGATGAGGAGGTTGGCGGGGTTGTCCGGCATGTACGACCTGTCCTGGTTCTCGCGCGTCATCACGCACACCGCCACCGGAGCCTCGGCGCCGTACAGGATGCCGCAGTCGTTGCGCGCCTGGTCCACGTCGCCCGTCTTGTGCGCGGCGGCGACGTTGTCGGGAAGCCAGCGCTGCAGCTTGTTCGCGTCCTGGTTGGCGCGCAGCATCCGCAGCGCCAGCGAGTCCATGACAGGCGACACCGCGCGCCCCTGGTGCAGCAGGGTGAACAGGCGCGTCGTCTCGTCCGGCGTGCTGACGCCCAAACCGTACTTCACCGAGCTGTCCATGGCCACCGAGGTGGCGCGCAGAAAGGTCTTGGAGTGGATCTTGGTGTGGGGAAGCCCCAGCGCCTCCATCTTGCTCCACACCGTGCGGATGTTGAGGCGGTCGAGGAGAAGGTTGGTGGCGGTGTTGTCAGAGAGGGTGATCATCAGCCACGCCGCGTCCTCCACCGTCAGGTTGAGCCCGGAGGCCATGTGCTTCAGCACCCCGGAGCCGCCCACCCGGTCGCGCGCGATCATCCCGATGCGCTCGTCCAGCCGGATCGAGCCCTTGTTCACCTCGTCCAGCAGCGCCACCAGGATCGCCACCTTGATCAGCGACGCGGACGGGTACGTCTCGCCGCCGCGGATCGAGAGCGTCTCGCCCGTCTTCAGGTTGGCCACGCTGACCCCCGCCACCCCCGCGTGTCCGCGCATCACCCCCTCCCGCGTGCGGCGCAGCGCCGTCGTGTCGGTGCGCGCGGCGGAGGGTGCGGGGGGTCCGGCTGCGGGCGCGGCGGCGGCGCAGGCCAGCGCGGCGAGCGCCAGCAGGGGTGCGGCTGTGCGAGAGAGGCGGCTCATGGCGGATGGGGCGCGGATTGTGGGGGGATGGTCTCCCGCAGTATGGGGCGAGGCGCGCGTGTTGTCCATCTGCAGCCGGCGCGGGGCGGACACGGGCGGGCGGGCGAATTTCGTAAGGCGATGGGGTGCATCGGCTTAGCCTCCCGGAGCCGGAGCGGCGGCGCACGCGGTTGTTGACGGGGGGGGTGCACGAGGGGTATCATGGGCCCCACTCAACACCCCGATCGATCCGCTTCGGCGCCGCCGCGGCCATCCCGCTCACACGGGGATGCCACCCGGTGGGATGGTCCCCGCGCCGATCCGTTTTCACCCGCGTTCCCCCACATCAGCCTTGCTTCCACGCCGCGGCAGCGCACTCTTTGCCATTGCCCTGGGCCTCGTGCTGGCCCTTCCCCGCGCCGCCTCGGCGCAGGAAAGCTTCCCCAGGCTCCGCGAGTTCCTGCGCGGCGAGTCGGCGCGCGGCGTCGATGCGAGCCGCGACTCGGTGGTGGCGCTGGCCCGCCGGCAGATCGGCGTGCGGTACGCACGCGGCGGCAGCTCCCCGGAGCGCGGCTTCGACTGCAGCGGTTTCCTCCAGTTCCTGATGCGCCGCCTGGACGTGCGCCTCCCCCGCACCGCGGACGAGCAGGCGCGCGTGGGCCAGGCGGTGCCGCGCGACGTGAGCCGCCTGCTTCCGGGCGACATCCTCACCTTCGGCTACGGCGGCCGCACCACGCACGTGGGGATGTACATCGGGGGCGGGCGCTTCATCCACGCCAGCACGGGATCGCGCCGCATCGCGGAGGCGCGGCTGGACCGCTCGTCTTCGCTGGTGCGCGCGTGGACGGGGGTGCGGCGGATGCTGGGGCGCAGCGACAGCACCGTCGCTGTGGCGAGCGCCAACCGCTGAACCGCGCCTCACGCAGAGGCACGGAGGGAGCTGCGAGAAAAGCTGAAGTTGCCTCCTCTGTGGCTTTATGTGAGACTGTCGTTAACGATGCCCGGCCCGCTCCCACACGGTGGAAGCGGGCCTTGTGCTACGCGGCGTCGCGCCCGAGCTTGCGGGGCAGGCCCGCAAACCCGATCGAGCGAACGACGTTGACCAAACCGACCGAGAACCCGGCGCTGGACGAACAGCAGGCGCAGGCGCTGATGGAGAGCGCCCGCGCGGCCCGCGGCTTCGCCTACGCGCCGTACAGCCGCTTTCCCGTGGGCGCCGCACTGCTGGCCGACGACGGCACCGTGGTCACGGGATGCAATGTGGAGAACGCCTCGTACGGGCTCACCAACTGCGCCGAGCGCACGGCGATCTTCAAGGCCGTGTCGGAGGGGCGCACGACGTTCCGCGCCATCGCGGTGGTGGGGCCGCAGGACGACCTCGCCTGCGCACCCTGCGGAGCGTGCCGCCAGGTGCTGTATGAGTTCGGCCCCGAGATGGTGCTGGTGACGCCCGCCGGGCCCAACCAGCCGGGCGGCGTGCGGATGACCACCGTGGGCGCCCTCCTCCCCGGCGCCTTCGACGGGACGGACCTTCCCGCGCTGGCGGAGGAGGGGTGAGCAGCGGGGCGGTGCCGCTGATCGAGCGGAAGAAGAGCGGCGGCGAGCTGGCCCCCAGTGAGATCCGCTCCCTCCTGGCCGGCTACCTGGACAGGTCGATCCCCGACTACCAGGTGGCCGCGTGGCTGATGGCCGTCTGCTGGCGCGGGATGACGGAGGGAGAGACGCTGGCGATGACGCAGGCCATGGTCGACACCGGCGCCACCCTCGAATGGGCGAGCCTCGACCGTCCCACCGTCGACAAGCACAGCACCGGCGGCGTGGGCGACAAGACCTCGCTGGTCCTGGTGCCGCTGATGGCCGAGGCGGGCGCCGCCTTCGTGAAGATGTCCGGCCGTGGCCTGGGGCACACCGGCGGCACGCTGGACAAGCTGGAGTCCATCGCCGGCTTCCGCACCGAGCTGGGGCTGGAGGAGATGAGCGCCCAGGTGCGGCGGATCGGGTGCGCGCTCGTAGGCCAGAGCCCCGCCCTCGTCCCCGCCGACGGGGCGCTGTACTCGCTTCGCGACGTCACGGCGACGGTGAATTCGGTGCCGCTCATCGCCAGCAGCATCATGTCCAAGAAGCTGGCCGGCGGCGCGGGGACCATCGTGCTGGACGTGAAGTGGGGCTCCGGCGCCTTCATGCCCACGCAGGAGGCGGCTCGCGAGCTGGCCCGCGCCCTGGTCCGTATCGGCGAGGGAGCCGGGCGCCGCACGCGCGCCGTCCTCTCCTCCATGCGCGAGCCGCTGGGGCGCGCCGTGGGAAACGCGCTGGAGGTGCGCGAGGCGCTCGACACCCTCAACGGCGGCGGCCCCGCAGACCTGTGGGCGCTCACCGTGGAGCTCGGCACGCACCTGATGCTCCTCTCCGGCCTCGCATCCTCCGCCGATGACGCGGTGCGCACCCTCACCGCGCTGCGCGATTCGGGGGCGGCGGCGCGGCGGATGGAGATGCTGGTGGAGGCGCAGGGTGGGGACCCGCGCGTCGTCGCGCGCCCCGACCTCCTCCCCGCCGCGCCCATCGTCCGCACCGTCGCCGCCGATGGGGAAGGATGGGTGGCGGAGGCCGACGCGCGCACCGTCGCGGAGGCGGCGCTGCAACTCGGTGCCGGACGTCTGCGCAAGGGCGACCCCGTGGATCCCGCGGTCGGTGTCGCCGTGCTCGCCCGCGTCGGCGACCGGCTTGCCCCCGGGGCTCCCCTGGCCGGGGTGCACGCCCGCACCGAGGCCGCCGCCGAAGCCGCCGAAACGCATCTCCGCGCCGCCTTCCGCCTCTCGCCCGAAGTGGTGGCCGCGCCCGTCGACCTGTACGAGACGGTGGGGTAGCGGGCATCGCGGGCCCTCACCGCCCCGGCCCCCTCTCCCGATAACAGGAGAGGAGTGCGGTCGAAGAAGTCACACCACCAGCGCGCGGGTCTCAGGCCAGCGCGGTG
>JAUJMI010000259.1:0-2781 GCA_030446945.1 Longimicrobium sp.
TCGAGGCCGTGGAGTCGCTGGCGCCGGAGGGGACGGATCGTCCCCAGGGGGCCATCCTCCTCATGTCGGCGCGCGGGAAGAGGTTCACGCATGAGGACGCCGTGCGGCTGTCGCTGGAACCGGAGATCACCCTGCTCTGCGGCCACTACAAGGACGTGGACCAGCGGGTGGCGGAAGGGCTGGCGACGGAGGAGGTCTGCCTGGGAGACTTCATCGTCTCCGGGGGCGAGATCCCGGCGCTGGCGGTGGTGGACGCGGTGGTCAGGCTCCTTCCGGGGGCCATCTCGGACCACGAGTCCGCCGCAACCGATTCGTTCTACGACGGGTGGCTGAGCCCCCCCTCGTACACGCGCCCCGCGGAGTATCGCGGGATGGAGGTGCCCCCGGTGCTCCTTTCGGGGGACCACGCGCGCATCGCCGAGTGGCGGCGGGACGAGGCCGAGCGCCTCACCCGCGAGCGGCGGCCCGAGCTGCTGGAGCGGCCGGAAACGAGTTGACGTTGGGGACATACGCCGCGCGCGGTGCGCGGTCCCCTCAACCTCTCACACTTCAACAAACACGAGGATCGAGCGATGCATCCGTTCATGGAGACCCAGAAGGAATATCTGCGGGATGGCCTTCCGCAGTTCCGCCCCGGCGACACCCTGCGCGTGAACGTGCGGGTTCGCGAGGGCGACAAGGAGCGCATCCAGGCGTTCGAGGGCGTCTGCATCGCGCGCAAGCACGGCGGCGTGCACGAGACGTTCAAGGTCCGCAAGATCTCGGGCGGCGTGGGCGTGGAGCGCACCTTTCCGCTGCACTCCCCCATGCTCGCGAGCATCGAGGTGGTGCGCCAGGGCCGCGTGCGCCGCGCCAAGCTGTACTACCTGCGCAACCTGCGCGGCAAGGCCGCCCGCATCCGCGAGCGCCGCACGGCGCGCCCCGGCGCGAAGTAAAGCAGGGATTAGGGATTAGGGATTAGGAACAGCCACCCGGTGCTTCGGCGGCCGGGTGGCTGTTTCGTTTGCGAGCGGATCAGAGGGGGTGGGTCTGGCGGGCGAGGAGGCGGCGGCGGGCGAGCTTCCAGGTGCCGCCGATCCTCACCCAGCGGTCCGCGAGATCATAGACCACGCGCGCGGGCGGGCGCTCCGGGCCTTTCACCTGGAAATGGAAGAGGAGCGCCACGTCCGCCGTGTCGCCCCGAATCGCCGTGGAAGTCACCTCGGTGCGGACCGAGTCGAAGACGAAGAGGCGCGTGTTGGAGATCCAGACGTCGCGCTCCACGCGGCGAGTGGTGTCCTCGCCCACCAGCGCGAAGCCGGGAGCCAGCAGCGCGCCCAGCGCGGCGGTGTCGCCCTCGTCGATGGCGCGCGCGAGCGCGGCCTCGAGCCCGCGAAGCTCGTCGCGCGGAACGCTCGAGCCCGTGCGCGGCGGCTGCGCGAGGCGCGTGCAGGCGGCGAAGAGCAGGATGCATGGGAGGAGAAGCGTGCGCATCGGTCTCCGGAGGGTGGGGGTGTCATGTTGCCGTTCGCTGCCGTTCGATCTCGCCGAGCCTGCCGCGGATCCGGCGCTGGAGAGCCCGCATCTCCGCGATGCGCGCGTCCAGCTCGGCCAGCTTCGCCACGTAGAGCCTCACGACGTCGGCGCAGACGGAGCCGAGGTTCGTGTCGTCCAGGTCGACGGCCACGGAGCGGATCTCGTCGATGGTGAAGCCGTTCCTCAGCAGCACCCGGATGCGCTGGACACGCTCCACCGCCGGTTCTCCGAAGTCGCGGTACCGGTTCGGGCCGCGCTCCGCCCGGAGGAGACCCTCCTCTTCATAGTGCCGTATGGAGCGCACGCTCGCCCCCGTGCGGGCGGCCAGCTCACCTATCTTCATAGGATGCTGGGGTTGCGGGTGTGGATGCGGCATCGACGGCACGCGGGAGGCGCCGCCCCTCCAGCCGGTGCGGAATGTAAACCCTCACGCCGGTGGCAGAGTCAAGCCCCACCTTGCCCGTGCGTGTCCGGTTGTGCGCTTCGCCGCTCGGGTGTATCGTCCCTGCCGTTGAAGGGTGTCCCCCGTCCCCTGTACCCTGTCCCCTCGCGTGCCACCCACCAAGCGCCCGCGCCGCCCCTCACCGGCCCGGCTGCGGAAGCTGCTCGCCACCGAGACCGGCCTCTGGGAGCGCGGGCTGCCGTTCGTGGCGGGAGTGGACGAGGTGGGGCGAGGGCCGCTCGCCGGCCCCGTGGTCGCCGCGGCGGTGATCCTGCCGCAGGGGTGCTGGATCCCGGGAGTCACGGACAGCAAGCAGCTCACGGCGGCGCAGCGCGCGGAGCTGATCGAGCGCATCACCGGGTCGTGCGTGGCGTTCGGGATCGGCGCGGCGTCGGCGCGGGAGATCGACCGCATCAACATCCGCCGCGCCACGGCGCTGGCGATGAGCCGCGCGATCGCGCGTCTGCCCGTGCCGGCGGACCACCTGCTGGTGGACGGGCTCCCCGTGCCGGAGCTGGGGATCGGGACGCACACCGCCATTGTACAGGGCGACGGCTGCGTGCACTGTATCGCCGCCGCCTCGATCGTGGCCAAGGTCACGCGCGACCGGCTGATGGACCGGCTGGCGCGGCGCTATCCAGGCTACGGGTGGGAGCGCAACAAGGGATACGGCACCGCCGAGCACCTCGCGGCGCTCGCGCGGCAGGGCCCCACGCCGCACCATCGCACCTCGTTCGCGCCGGTGCGCGTCAACTTCGACCTAACGCTATCCTGAACGGGGCCATGCACAGCGAGCATCTGGAGAACGTCCGTCCGTCGTGGGT
>JAUJMI010000259.1:2881-5658 GCA_030446945.1 Longimicrobium sp.
CGAAAGGAGGCGACCGGCGAGCTGGACGAGGTGCAGCTCCGCGACCTGCGCGACCGCCACGAGTACCTGGCCGAGCTGGACGAGCGGCGCGCCGCCATCCTCAAGTCCATCGACGAGCAGGGGAAGCTGACCCCCGATCTACGCGCCGCCGTCGGGCGCGCGGAGACGAAGCAGGCGCTCGAAGACCTCTATCTCCCCTTCAAGCCCAAGCGCCGCACCCGCGCCATCATCGCCGCGGAGCGCGGGCTGGCGCCGCTGGCGGAGCTGCTCTGGGGCGGCCGCACCTCCGACGCGGAGCTCGCCACGGCCGCCGCAGCCGGGTTCGTCAGCGAGGAGCGTGGCGTCCCCACCGCCGACGACGCGCTGGCGGGGGCGCGCGACATCGTGGCAGAGCGCATCGCCGAGGACGCCGCTGCCCGCGCACGCGTGCGCGACCTGGTGCGCGCGCGCGGGGTGATGGAGTGCAAGGTGGCGCGCGGCAAGGAGGGCGAGATGAGCAAGTTCCAGGACTACTACGACTTCTCGCAGCCCGTCCGCCTCCTCCCCAGCCACCGCATCCTCGCCATCCGCCGCGGCGAGGCGGAAGAGGTGCTCACCGCCCGCATCGTCGCGCCCGACGAGGAGATCGTCGCGGGGCTGCTGCGCCGCTTCGCCGCGGGGCACCGCGCGCCGGAGCAGATGCGCCGCACGGTCGAGGACGCGTACCGCCGCCTCCTGGCACCTTCCGTGGAGGTGGAGGTGCGGATGGAGCTGAAGACGCGCGCCGACGAGGAGGCGATCGCCATCTTCGGGCAGAACCTGGAGGCGCTGCTCCTGGCCTCGCCGGCGGGGGAGCGCGCGGTGCTGGGCGTGGACCCCGGCTTCCGCACCGGGTGCAAGCTGGCCGTCGTCAGCCGTACCGGCGCTTTGCTGGCCACCGGCGTCGTCTACCTGCACCAGGAGGACCGCTTCCGCCAGGAGATCGCCCGCCTCGCCGAGAAGCACTCCGCGGAGCTGGTCGCGGTGGGGAACGGCACCGCCAGCCGCGAGACGGACAAGCTGGTCAAGGAGGCGCTCCGCGACATCCCCGCCGAGCGGCGGCCCGTCGTCGCGATGGGCAACGAGGCCGGCGCGTCGGTCTACTCCGCCTCCGAGGTCGCGCGCGAGGAGTTCCCGGAGCTGGACCTGACGCTGCGCTCCGCCGTCTCCATCGCGCGGCGGCTGCAGGATCCGCTGGCCGAGCTGGTGAAGATCGATCCCAAGTCGATCGGCGTCGGCCAGTACCAGCACGACGTCTCGCAGACCCGCCTGAAGCGGCGCCTGGACGAGACGGTGGAGAGCTGCGTGAACCGCGTGGGCGTGGAGGTCAACACCGCGTCGCCCGCCCTCCTCTCCTACGTCGCCGGCATCGGCCCCACGGCGGCCCAGCGCATCGCGAAGCACCGCGACGAATCCGGCCCCTTCCGCTCGCGCTCGCAGCTTCTCAAGGTCCCCGGCGTCGGCCCCAAGACCTTCGAGCAGGCGGCCGGATTCCTCCGCGTCCGCGGCGGCGACCATCCGCTCGACGCGTCGGCCGTGCACCCCGAGCGCTATTCCCTGGTGGAGCGCATGGCGGGCGACCTGCGCGTGGGGGTGAAGGAGCTGGTGGGGAACGAGGGCGCCATCGCCCGCATCCAACCGGAGCGCTACTTGGGCGAGGGCGTGGGGCTGCCGACGCTGCAGGACATCCTGGCCGAGCTGCGCAAGCCGGGGCGCGACCCGCGCGACGCCTTCGAGGCCCCCGCCTTCCGCGACGACGTGCAGAAGATCGAGGACCTGCGCGAGGGGATGACGCTGCAGGGCACCGTCACCAACGTGGTGGCGTTCGGCGCCTTCGTGGACGTGGGCGTGCACCAGGACGGCCTCGTGCACCTCTCCGAGCTCTCCGACCGCTACGTGCAGGACCCCAACGCCGCCGCGCGCGTGGGCGACCGTGTCACCGTGCGCGTGCTCTCGGTGGACGTGCCGCGCAAACGCATCGCCCTAAGCATGCGCAGCGGCGAGGGCCGGCCGCCCCGCCGTCCCGAGCGCCAGCCCGACCGGCGCCCGGGTGCGGGGCAGGGGAGCGTCCCCAAGCCGCCGCCGACGCCGCCATCGGGCGTCGCCCCCAACGGGATGCGCATCACCAAGCGGTGAGCGTGCGGTATTAGTACGGCGTCTCGGCAGAGAACACGATGACCCTCGAAGCCTTGTGGGCTGAATACGCACGGCGGTCGCGGCCAGCGCACATCGGCGCCGCGATCGACGGCGTACGGTTGGGTGAGCTGGACGACGAGATCCAGGATGTGATCTCGAGCTGGGGCATGGGCCGCGATCTGGGGCTCTCCCGCGTCGCGCGACTCGGCCTGGCGGTGGCTGATGCCGAGCGTGTGCTCCCCGCGACTGCTCCAGGTGAGGAGCGCGAGTACGTGGCGCTGCTGGCCGCGCTCGGGCGTGCCGCTCTCGTCTCCCTGGTCCGCGGGGTCACGGAGCGGGAGGCGAGCAACCTCAGGATAGGGCAGGATGCCGGCGGGAGAGCTTCACGCGGGCATCCCTGAGTCGTAAAGCTCAACGCATGCGTCACGTGCCGCTGGATCTCTCTCGGGCTGAAGCTTTGCCGCCGCACGAGCAACAGCAGCCGCGGGCGCCGCCGGTTGAGGCGCCGCCCGCGTGCCGTTATATTGCCCCGCTTGTGGGCCGGTAGCTCAGTTGGTAGAGCACGCGACTTTTAATCGCTAGGTCGTGGGTTCGAGTCCCACCCGGCCCATCTAACTGAAACC
>JAUJMI010000260.1 GCA_030446945.1 Longimicrobium sp.
GCGCAGGCCGACGCGTCCGTGCAGGCGGCCCATCGTCTCGCGCGTGCGGCCGATGCCTCCGCGGGCCAGCGCGTCACCCGCCCTTCGGCGTCCCACTCCACCGACACGAGCGGCGAGTGCCCGGCGGACGGGGGTGCGGTGGATGGAGAGTGAGGAACCCTGCGGGGGGACTTGGGGCGGGTGGGAAGGTGCGCGCGGAAGGCGACGGCGCGCGTGGAGGCACGTCACGCGGCGGCGAGGCCCCGGTCGCTCGGGCCCGGTGCCGGTTGCGAAGAAGGATCGGCGCGCGGGATGCGCCGGAAAACTACATCCTTCGCCCCTGGCGTGCCACTCCCCCGCCCTGCTCCGCCGCGCCCAGCGCCTCCCGGAACAGCCTCCCCAGCGCGGCGCTCTGCGTGTGCGAAAGGGTCCAGTTCTGGCGCCGGGGGGCGCCCCTGCGCCTGCGCGGCTCCTCCTCTGTCACGCTCGCCCACCCGGCCGCGATCGCCTCGGGGACGGTGCGCCCCCTTGGCTCTCCGCTGCGAAAGAGGAGCATCTCCCCCCCGGCGCTGCGCCGCGCCACCACCCCCTCCGCCAGCACCAGCGCCCCCATCGCCTCGCTCATCCCCCACCTTCCTTTCCCGCGCTCCCGTGCAAAGCCGCTCCCCCGTCGGCAGTCCTGACATTCCGAGCAAGACCCGTTCCCTTCTGCAAGGTTTGCATCAGGTTCCGGAAGCGGCAGGTTGTTCAGGAAGCAAGGCTGGCGTACTCCTCGTCGGAAAGGTCGATCCCTGCCCCGGCGACGTTTTTCCACCAGGTGCTTCGCCTTGGACGTGCCGGGGATGGGAAGCATGACCGCCGTGCGCCGCAGCAGCCAGGCGAGCGCGACCTGCGCCGGGCGCGACCGTGGCGAGCCGCGATCTCGGCGAGAGGCCCGCCGTCCTCCGCCAGCTTGCCGACGGCCAGCGGGTACCACGGGATGAAGCCGATCCCCTCGCGGTCGCAATGGTCCACAACGGATTCCCACTCGCGGTCGCCCAGGTTGTACCGGTTCTGCACCGACGCAACCGGGAAGTGGCGCCGTGCCGCCTCGATCTGCTCCACCGTCGTCGCGGAGAGGCCGATGTGCCGGATCTTCCCCTCGCGCTGAAATTGGAGCAGGGCGCCGAACTGCTCGTCGGCGGGGACATCGGGGTCGATGCGGTGGAGCTGGTACAGGTCGATGCGCTCCAGGCCCAGGCGGCGCAGGCTCCCCTCCACCCCCTCGCGGAGCCGCTCCGGGCGCCCGTTCACCTCCCACTGGTCCGGCCCCGGGCGGTCGAACCCGCCCTTGGTGGCGATCACCAGGCCCGCGGGGTACGGATGCAGCGCCTCGCGGATCAGCTCCTCGCTCACATGCGGGCCGTACGCCTCGACGCTGTGGATCAGGTTCACCCCCAGATCCACCGCGCGCCGCAGCACCGCGACGGCCTCGGCGCGATCGGCCGGCGGACCCCAGATCCCCTTCCCCGTGATGCGCATGGCGCCGAATCCCAGCCGGCTGACCGGGAGGTCCCCGCCGAGCATCAAGGTGCCGCTCCGCGCGGCGTCGACTGATTGCGATGACAAGAGTTGCCTCGATTGCGAACGGCTGCGGCGGAACTCCGCGAACGCGGGCGCGCCCTGCACGCTCGGTGCCGCGAAAAGGCCCCCGAACACACCCCCGGTGCGCCGCCCGCGTGAGCCCCGCCCCGTCCCGCCTGGCCCGCCAATTGCTTAAGCGCTGAAACACTTTGCCGACGCCCTCGGAGCGGCGCCGGCGGCAACCAAGGTAAGTGAGGAAAGATGGCAAACGTGCGGCTGGCAATCGTTTACTACAGCACCTACGGCACCAACCACCGAATGGCCGAGATCGCCGCGGAAGCGGCGCAGGCCGAGGGGGCGGAGGTGCGTCTCCTGAAGGCGCGCGAGACGGCGCCGGAAGGCGTGGTCAACGGGCAGGACGCCTGGAAGGCGCAGGCGGAGCGCACCGCACACGTCCCCGAGGCGACGCTGGAGGACCTGGATTGGGCGAACGCCATCCTGATCAGCGCCCCCACCCGCTTCGGCGTGATGGCGAGCCAGATGCGCGCCTTCATCGACCAGCTCGGGCCTCTGTGGGGACGCGGCGCGCTCGCCGACAAGGCGGTCAGCGCAATGACCAGCGCCCAGAACAACAATGGCGGGCAGGAGACGACGCTGATCAGCATGTACACCACTTTCATGCACTGGGGCGCCATCCTGGTACCGCCCGGCTACACCGACCCGGCGCTCTTCGCCAGCGGCGGGAACCCGTACGGCGCCAGCGTCACGCAGTCCGGCACGGTGGGCGCGGAGGACGAGGCCACCATCCGCCACCAGGCGCGCCGCCTGGTGAAGTTCGCGGCCAAGCTGGCTGCCTGACCGGTACCCGGCGCGGCGGCCGGCGGGCCGCCGCGCCATCCTTGACATTCCCGGCGTTGCTATATATTTTAGTTCTGTAACATTTACCGCCGGGATGCCGATGCCGCCACGCGACGCACAAACCGAGTCCCTGCGCCTCTGGGTGGTCTTCGCCCGGGCGCACGCGGCCGTCGCGGCGCGTGCGCAGGCAGACGTGGCGCGGCACGGGCTGACGGTGGCGGAGTTCGGAGTGCTGGAGGCGCTGCACCACAAGGGCCCGCTCCTGCTCAGCGAGCTCAAGGAAAAGATTCTGGTCTCCAACGCCGGCGTCACCTACCTGGTGGACCGGCTGGAGGGGCGCGGACTGGTGGTGCGGCGCCGCTGCGACCGCGACCGGCGCGCCTACTACGCGCACCTCACGGACGACGGCACCGCCTTCGTGGAGCGCATCTTTCCGGAGCACGCCGCCGCCATCGAGGAAGCCTTCTCGGTGCTCGCGCCCGACGAGCGCGCCATCGCGACGGAGCTGCTTCGCCGGGTCGGCCTCCACGCCGCGAACGGCACGTGAGCCCCGCCGACGCCGGAGCAGCGCGTCTAAGTACTTAAGTACTGTATATTCGTCAGCTGTATCACCTGCGGCGGTGCACCGCCCCGCCGCCGCGGGGATCTCCAAACGGGCCGGCAACACGAGGAAGAGAAGATGACGACCGTCACCCCCGCGGCCGAGCCGCAGACGACCACCTGGAATATCGATCCGGCGCACACCGAAGTCGGCTTCGAGGTGAAGCACCTGATGATCAGCAAGGTGCGCGGCCGCTTCGGCGCGGTTACCGGCACCATCGAGCTGGACGCCGCGGATCCGGCCCGCTCCTCGGTGACCGCCGAGATCGACGTCACCAGCATCGACACGCGCCAGGAGCAGCGAGACGCGCACCTGCGCTCCGCCGACTTCTTCGACGTGGACAGCTTCCCCGCCATCAGCTTCCGCAGCCGCGGCGTGGAGGCTGCGGGCGACGGGCGCTACCGCGTGACCGGCGACCTGACCATCCGCGGCGTGACGCGCGAGGTGGTGCTCGACGCCACGGACGAGGGCCGCGGGCGCGACCCGTGGGGCGGCGAGCGCGCGGCGTTCAGCGCCTCGCTGACGATCGACCGCCGGGACTTCGGACTCACCTGGAACCAGGCCCTGGAAACCGGCGGCGTCCTCGTCGCCAACGAGATCCGCATCTCGCTCGACGTGCAGGCGGTGAAGGTGGCCTGACGGCGCGCCACGGGCAGCCCGGGCCGCCCCGCGTTCGCGGAGCGGGCCGGTACAAGGTTCCGTCTCATAGGGGCACACCACGGGAGGATCGCATGGAGTTGACTGGCATCCACCACCTGACGGCGGTCTCGGCGAACATCCGCGAGAACCACCTCTTCTATACGCGCACCATGGGGCTGCGGCTGGTGAAGCGCTCCGTGAACCAGGATGACGTGAGCGCGTACCACCTCTTCTACGCGGACGCGGTGGGGAGCCCGGGGAGTGACCTGACCTTCTTCGACTGGCCCGTGCAGCGCGAGCGGCGCGGCACGCGCTCCATCACGCGCACCCACCTGCGCGTGGCAGGGGCGGAGTCGATGCAGTGGTGGATCGCCCACCTGCGCGAAAAGGGCGTCACCTCCGGCGATCTGGTAGAGCGCGACGGGCGGCTGACGCTGGACCTGGAAGACCCGGAGGGGCAGCGCCTCTCGCTGATCGACGACGGCGGCGCGGGCGATGCGCATCCGTGGGAGCGGAGCCCCGTATCGGCCGAGCACCAGATCCGCGGGCTGGGGCCGATCGTGCTGAGCGTGCCCGCGCTCGCGCCGACGGACGCGCTGCTGCAGAAGGCGCTCAACATGCGCCCCGCGCGCAGCTACCCGCACCCGGAGAACGCGAAGCACACCGTGCACGTGTACGAGATGGGGCCCGGAGGAGCGGGCGCGGAGCTCCACGTGGCGGAGCAGCCGGATCTGCCGGTGGCGCGTGGGGCCGCGGGGGGCGTGCACCACGTCGCCTTCCGCATCCCGGACGCGGACTACGAGGCGTGGGCGCAGCACCTGAACGCGCTGCGCATCCCCAACAGTGGCGAGGTGGACCGCTTCTGGTTCCAGAGCCTATACTTCCGCGAGCCGAACGGCATTCTGTTCGAGATCGCCACCGACGGGCCGGGGTTCGCGGTGGACGAGGACGCGGCGACGCTCGGCGAGAAGGTGGTGCTGCCGCCGTTCCTGGAGCCCCGGCGCGCGGCCATCGTCGCCAACCTCAAGTCCATCCACTGAGCAACGGGAACAGCGGGGCTCACGCGGAGACCCGGAGGCAACTGCGACTGCATGGCTCTGTGTGAGATTGCTGTCAGGATGAACGCTCATCACGTCGGGCCGATCTTCCGGTCATCTCCTTGATAGTCTCCCGCCTCCAGCACCACCCCGCCGCGCTCAAAGGGAGGGGTGAGGAACTCTACGTGCCAAACGGGTGTTTCTATTCACAGGTTTCTGACCGCCGAAAGCCGTACCCGGGCGCTAGGAGGAGGATCTCACGATGCAGATACGTCCTGGCTCGGTTCCCCGGCAGTGGCTCCACGCCGCCGCCGTGCTGATGGCGAGCGCCACCCCCGCGGCCCTCGCGCTCGCGTGGGGGGAGACGCGCCCGCACCGAATCGCGCCGGCGGTGATCGCCGCGGCGCACGCGCTGCCCGTGCCCACGGTGCGCGCCGACGATGTCTTCCCGAAGCTCGCCCGCCGTCCGCTGGAGGGCGCGATGGCCGCCGTCCGCGCGGAGGTGAGGCGCGGCGCGTTTCCCGGCGCGGCGCTGGCGCTGGGGCGCGGCGGCCAGGCTGAGCTGGTGCAGGGCGTGGGCGCAACCGCCGGCGCGGGCGAAGACGTGGACGCCGAGCGCACCGTGTACGACCTGGCTTCCCTCACCAAGGTCGTCGCCACCACCACGGCGGCGATGCTCCTGTACCAGGACGGCCACCTGGAGCTGGACGCGCCCGTCTCGCGCTACCTCCCGGAGTTCGCGGGGGGCAGCAAGGATGCGGTCACGGTGCGCCACCTGCTGGCCCACACCGCCGGCCTCCCCGCGGGCGCCACTCCGCGCGGCGCCACGCCCCATGCGCGCCTCGCGTCGCTGATCCGCACCCCGCTGAAGCGGTCGCCCGGCGCCAAGGTGGAGTACTCGGACGTGGGGTTCGTGGTGCTCTTTGCCGCGCTGGAGCGCGCGGCGGGC
>JAUJMI010000261.1 GCA_030446945.1 Longimicrobium sp.
GGTGCCGGCGGCGCGCCTCAGGGGCGGGGGGGCAAGGCGGGCGGGGGCACGGCGCGAAATGGGGCGATGAGCGCCAGGTGCCCCTTGCACCCCCAGTCGCCGCAGCGGGCGGGGCGGTCCCGCTCGCTGCGCGGCCGCAGGTGGTCCGCGGTGCGGCCGCAGGTGTCGCAAAGGTACTCGTACGACGGCATGGTCCTGCCTCCCCCCGGAGCGGGGTGGGGGTAACTGCCAGCTCGGGACGGAGAGGCTACGCGGCGGCTTCGTCCCGTGCTCCGCGCGCCTGGAGCGCCAGCTCCGACGCGAGCCGGAGGGCGCGCTCGTCGGTCATGGGGAGGTACCACTGGAAGCGCATCACCGAGACGGCGTCGGCGCCCAGGCGCATCCGCACGCCGAAGCGGCTAGCCTCCAGCGAGGGCGGGTCGGCGACGTCTTTGAGGAGCGGGCTCTCGCCCAGGTGTGCGGCCACGCGGGCGCGCATCTGCTCCCAGGGCGGAATCCGGGCGAACTCGACTGATTGCACGGCAAACATCCTGGAAAAAAGAAACACGAGTGCGACTGCCACAGTTTGTGAGACATCGTAGATGCGCACAAGTTGAACGAACCTTATACAGGAGGCGGGGCTCCCGGTTCCATTGGCCAGTGCAACGCGGCGCGAAACCACCGGGCGCGGGCGCCGTACCGGTTGGGGCGGATCGCCACGACCATCCACCAGGGGCCAACCATGAGCGACGATTTCACGCCGGAACCGCAGTCGAGCGGCGCGCTGGAGCCGCCGCGGCGCCCTCCGCCCACGGCCGTGGGCGTGATGACGCCCGACCCGGAGCCGGGCTCCCACTCGCACCACCATTCTCAGGCCCGCATCCCGTCGCCGACCGAGGTGCTGCGCCCCGTCTTCCGCGCCGTCGCGGGCGCGCTGCGCGGGGTGGCCAAGGTGCTGGAACGGCTCTGAGCCCAGGGCGGCCGCATGGCTCGCGCGGGTGCCTCCGCGCGCCCCGCCATGCGGCCACGCCGGCTTACGGGCGGCGCTCCGCGTCGTTGCGGGCGCGGGTGGCGCGGATCCGCTCGCGGAAAACGGAGTCGCGCGCCTGCTGGCCGTCCTGTTTGCTCAACTCGAGGCGCTCCCACATGATCCTGTCCCCGGGCATGGTCAGGACGTCGCGGCGTGCCTCGATTGCCTCGGTGCGGAACCCGGCGGCGGCGGAGTCGCCGCCCACGGTCACGCGGCGACCGAAGACGGCGACCTGCCGCCGCGCGAGCGACTGCCGCGCCGCCTCGGCCGCGCGCACCGAGTGGGCGCGCACGGCGGACGCGAAGTCCGTCGCCAGCAGCGCGTGCTCCGGGCGCTCCGGGGCCGGCGGAAGCCTGCGCGTGTCCACGTAGAGGCGCGGATCGCGCACGCCGCTCCAGGGCAGGGGTGGCGCGGCGGCCGGTGCGAAAACGGCGGCCCTCTCCTCACCCGCGGGGGGCGCGGCGGCGGTGGGTTCCCCGGCTGTCCTCCGCACCGCTGAGGGCGACGGCGGCGCGGCGCGCCACGAGCTCGGCGCACGCCCTTCCACGGCGCCGGCCGCCCCGGGGAGCGCGACCGCGTCCGGTGCGGGGAAGTCGATCCACACGACCTCCTGCCGCGGCGCCTCCGGCCCCACCGCCGGGGCCTGCGACGGGTGATACCACCGCGCGACCGCCAGTACCAGGACCGCGTGGGCGATCGCCGATGCCGCAAGGGGGCTGGCGCGGGGGAGACGCGAGGGCGGGCGGGAGGTGAGGGGAGCGACACGCATCCGGTGGATGCCTGCAGGGAAAAGGTGGAAGGGACGGCCGCGCTTCCCCGCGCCGAAGGACGGCGATGGAGCACGGATTGCGGAGCCATCCTGCATCTCCGCGCCGCCGGAAGAGGCGGGGACGACCGGTCTACCGGGGAAGCGCCGCATTGGTTCCTTTTCCGCGCGGGCCGGCGCTGCGCCCGCGCACGATCAACTCGCAACGCAGGAGGACCCTCGTGGCCGATCCGGGCGGAGCAGGGGCTCAGCGGGCGGGCGCGGCGGAGGAGCGGCGCTTTCCGCGCATCGTCGAGGGGGGCGGGTGGATGGGGGCGCTGCGCGAGTTCGCCATCATCGTGGCGGGCGTGCTCTGCGCCCTCGGCGCGCAGGCGTGGTGGGACGGCCACCAGGAGCGCGGGCGCGAGCACGACTACCTGCGCCAGCTCCAGGCCGATACGCGCGAGAACGAGGCGCGGCTGGACAGCTCCATCGCCTCCGACTCGGCGTCGGGGAGGGCGGCGTCGCGCCTGATCGACGCGCTCACCCGCGCCGACGCACCGCCCTCCGCCGACACCGTGGTCGCCTGGATCTCGCGTGCGGCCCAGGCGTCGGACTTCCGCCCGGTCGCGGGGAACTACCGTGCGATCCTGGGCACCGGCGAGCTGCGGCTGGTGCGCAACGACACGCTGCGGGCGCTGCTGGCGGCGTACTCGTCGTCGCTGGACACGGAGGCCGACCGGCAGCGCCTCTTCCGCGAGACGATGACGGGGCTGGCGGTGCCGATGGCGCGGGGGCTCCCGTTCATGCGCCGCGCCCTCCTGGGCGACATCCGCATGGAGGAAGTGGACGTCCCGCGCATGCGCCGCGACCCGGAGGCGGCGGCGGTCCTCTTCGGCGTGCACGCCGCCTTCATGAACCGCGTGAGCGGGATGAAAACGCTACGCAACGATACGCGCCGCCTGCGCACCGCCCTGGAAGCCGAGCCGTCGCTGCGTTCCGCGCATTAGAACAGCGGCCTCACGCGGAGACGCGGTTGTCTCTGTGTGAGCCATGCAGTTGCGGTCAGCTCCGCGTCTCCGCGTCTCCGCGTGAGCCATGCGTCAAGCCACTGTCACCGCCGGCAGCGGCGGCTTAGATTGCCGCCTTTGCCAGCCCGCAAGACCGCACCGGGGACGGGATGAAGGTCGCATACTTCACGGAAAGCCTTCTCCCGCACGTGGACGGGGTGTCGCGCACCCTGGCCCAGCTCTTTGGGACGCTGGAGAAGCGGGGAGTCGACTTCCGCATCTTCTCGCCCTTCAAGCCGGGGCCGGAGATCTCGTGGAGCACCCGCGTCCACGAGATCCCCTACATCCGCTTCCCGCTCTACAAGGACTACCGGCTGGCCTCCCCCATCGGCCACCGCGCCTCCGCCAGGCTGGACGAGTACCAGCCGGACCTGATCCACGTGGTGAGCCCCACCCCCATCAACGTGCGCGCCGAGAAGTACGGCCGGCGCCGCGGCGTGCCCGTGGTGTCGTCGTTCCACACGCACTTCGTCTCGTACTTCCGCTTCTACGGCTTCGGCGGCCTGGAAGAGGTGGGTTGGAAGATGATGCGCCGCTTCTACGGGAGGTGCGAAGTGGTGTACGCCCCGTCGCACAGCATCATCCGCGAGCTGGCGGGCCACGGCATCCGCAACACGGAGCTGTGGTCGCGCGGCATCGACCTGCACCGCTTCTCCCCCGCCTTTCGCGACCCGGACCTGCGCCGCATGGCCGGCGCGGAGAGCGACGACACCCCCGTCCTCCTCCTGGTGAGCCGCCTGGTGCGTGAGAAAGACCTGGCGGACCTGGTGGCGATGGAGCGCATCCTCCGCCAGCGCGGGAGCCGCCATCGACTGGTGCTGGTGGGCGAGGGGCCAATGCGCGAGCAGCTCCAGGCCGACCTTCCCGACGCCTGCTTCCCCGGCCACCAGACGGGCGAGGCGCTGGCCCGCTGGTACGCGTCGGGCGACGTCTTCGTCTTCCCTTCCACCACGGAGACGTTCGGCAACGTGGTGCTGGAGGCGCAGGCCAGCGGACTCCCCACCGTCGTCGTGGACCGCGGCGGCCCGCCGGACCAGGTGGAGCCCGGCCAGACCGGCTTCGTCGCCCGCGCCAACGACCCCGCCGACCTGGCCGACCACGTGGAGCGGCTGTTGAACGACCCGGCCGAGCGCCGGCGGATGGGCGCCGCGGCGCGCGTGGCGGCAAGCGATCGCGACTGGTCGGCCATCAACGGGCGCCTGATCGACAGCTACGCGCGCGTGATCGCGCGGGGTCCGGGGCAGTGAGCACGGGCGAAGCCGGGGAGAGCCGCCTTACGCGCGGCCTAAACCGGATCTTCCGCACCTCGATGATCCTGGTGCCCTTTGGGGTGCTGCTCAACCTGTGGATCTCGTGGGCGGGCACGGACCGCAGCGTCTTTCGCCGCTTCGGCGAGCTGGACCGGCGCTACCTCTACCTGGGGATCGTGCTGGCGCTCCTGCCGTGGATCACCAACACGATCCGCATTCTGGTGTGGGCGCGCTTCATCGGGCACCGGCTCACCTTCCGCGACTGCTTCCGCATCACCCTGGGCGCCGAGCTCGCCTCCTCCGTCTTTCCCACCTCCTCCGGCGGCGAGGTGTTCCGCTGGGGAATGATGGTGCAAAAGGGGGTCACCAAGGGCGAGGCCGCCTCCATCGTCTCGCTGGGCTACCTGGAAGACCTCTGCTTCTTCGCCACCGCCCTGCCGGCCGCGTTCATCGTCTCGCGCGCGTGGGAGCTCCCGGTGCTGCGCCGCATGGGCCGCGAGATGCGGGGCGAGGCATCCGGAGTGCTCCCCGCCATCGTACTGGGTGTGGTGGCGGTGGTGGCGCTCTGGCAGGGGGCGCTGCGCGGCTTCCTGGGGCGCCGGGTACGGTTCTGGAGCCTGCGCCGCGCGGTCCGCACCCGCCAACGGTCGCGCAAGACGCGGCAGGACTTCCGCAGCGTCTTCGCCCTGGTGCGCGAGCGGGGAAAGTGGCGCTTCGTGCTGACCTTCGGGGTGACGGCGGTGCAGTGGACCGCGCGCTACTCGGTGGCTACGGCCGTGGCGTACTTCCTGGGGGCGGAGGTGGACCCGGTCCTCTTCTTCCTCCTCCAGTGGGTGATCTTCACCGCGATGCTCTTCGTTCCCACGCCGGGGGCGGCGGGCGGGGCGGAGGCGGCGTTCTACCTGGTGTACTCGGCGCTGCTGCCGGCCAGCATCGTGGGGATCGCGACGGGGGGGTGGCGCCTCCTCACCTTTTACCTGCAGCTCTCGCTGGGCGCCATCCTGTTCATGGCCATGAACGTGGCCGACGCCCGCACCCGCGCCCGCGACGCCCCCGCGGGCGGTGACCCCCTGCCGCGGGGTTGACGGGGCTGTTAAATTAGTCTCCCGTAAACACTTGCAGTTTCGTTCAGCGGTGAACCGACCTCGACAAGCGCGAGGTTTTCCCTTATATTGAAGTCATGAAAACTGCCATCGACCTCAGCAGTGCCGCCGCGCAGTTCGGCGCGGCCCAGGGCGACTCCGGGAGCCGGGGTGTGCGCCCCTCCATGCGTCTTCCGCACGGCGATGCTCCGCTGCGGGAGATGACGGACGAGGACCTTTTCCAGCGCTACACGCAGGGCGAGGAGGAGGGTTTCCGCCTCCTCATGGAGCGCTACCAGCCGCGGATCCAGGGGTTCCTCCGCAAGCGCCTCAACGACGAGGAGCGGGTGGAAGACCTTACGCAGGACACTTTTCTCCGCATCCATCGCGCGCGGGAGAGCTACGATCCCAGCCGGAAGTTCTCGACGTGGATCCACACGATCGCGAACAACCTGCTGAAGAACGAGT
>JAUJMI010000262.1 GCA_030446945.1 Longimicrobium sp.
CCACGCGCCCGCGGAGTCGAGCTGCGGGTTGGCTTCCAGGCAGTGGCCCACCAGGAAGTCGTCGCGCAGGAGGGTGAGCTCGCTCGGAATCTTGATCGCGAGCGACTTGCTCTGCGCCGTGTCGCCCTTTGCCACGGCACGCGCGCGTCGGGCGCGGGTGGAGTCGGGATGGACGATGACGGTGGTGTCGACGTCGATACGTTTGTCGCGGACGAGGCGCAGGTGAGCCGTTCCGCGGGTGCGCTGGTTGTAGCGGTAGGCGTACTGCGCGGCGAAGGCGCGGCGCTGCTCCACGCCCTTCATCGCCTCGCGCCAGAGCGCCTGCACGGCCGGGGCTTCGCCCAGGCGGTCGCCCGTGTAGCACGCCGGCCGGCCGGTGGAGATTCCCTCCAGCACCACTGGCTGAAGCGCCGCGCGCAGCGTCTGCTCGGTCGTCGCGCCGTCGGCCACGGCGAAGGCGGCGGAGGACGGCGCCGTGTAGCCGATGCGCTCCCTGCGCAGGCGGTAGCTGCCGGCCGCCACGGTGTCGAAGCGAAAGGCGCCGCGCGCGTCGGTCAGCACCGTGCGCCCCCGGCCCCCCGCGGCGGGAAGGAGCCGCACGACCGAAAGCGGCACCGGCGCGCCGTCGGTGGCGAGGGCGTGCCCCTGGACAACGGCGGTCTGCGCCCGGGCGGCGGATGCGGAGAGGGTCGCGCAGAGCGCGGCGAGTACGATGCGGCGGGAGATCATGGAAGGGGCATGGGACGGGAGAAAAGGAAGACTGCGGACGATGCGCTGCTGGGCAAGCGCGGGACCGCGTGCCGGGCCGTCCCGTCCCGCCGCCCATGTGGATGCGCGCAACGGCTTCCCACATCGGCCCCGGATTCGCCCGGTTCGGCCGCTGTCCGCCCGCGAGGACATATCGCCGCTCGCCAAAGACACGAACGCCCCGCCGGTAACGGCGGGGCGCGCAAAGTTTCAGACGGCCGGGTTCTCTCCGCACCTCGGCGCGAGACCCGCGTTCAGCGCAGCGAGGGCGCCCCCGCCGACGAGTCGGCGCCGGCGCGGCTCAGCCTGCCGGTGCGCGTGAGCCCTTCCCAGCCGCAGCGCGGGCACCAGCGGCGCTGCACGTAGCCCAGGCTGAGCACCGCCACGACGCGGTCCCACCCGGTCATCTGGAGGGGGAGCGTCTCGGTCGCGCAGCTCGCGCAGTCCCGCTCCGAATCCAGCACCAGGAAGATCATGACCACGGCGAGCAGCGCCTTCGCGCCGAACGCCAGAAAGAAGAACAGCAACCACATCATCAACATGGCGATCCAGCGCTTTCGCAGGGTTTCCGGTCCCGGCGTCTCCCCGTGCAAGAAACATACGACGGCCCCCTCACGGTACGCCCGGACGGCGCGCGAGTTCCCGGCGGTTGAACCGGGAGGGGGCGGGCGTGTACTCTTGGGCTGCGCCGTCCCGGCGATTCCATCCATCGAGCGAGCATGAACGTCGTCAACGTCCAGAACCTGCACAAGAGCTTCGGCCCCCGCGTCCTCTTCGACGGCGTCTCCTTCGCCATCGACGAGGGCGAGAAGGTGGGCTTCATCGGCGTCAACGGGTCGGGGAAGAGCACCCTCTTCCGCATCGTCGGCGGCATGGAGCCGCCGGACGAGGGGACGCTCGCCTTCCAGCGCGGGATGCGCGTGGGCTACCTGGAGCAGGAGCCGGAGTTCGAGGCGGGCGCGACCATCCTGAGCGCCGCCGCCGGGGGCACCCCCGAGCTGAACGAGGCTCTCGGCGCGTACCACGAAGTCTCCGGCCGCCTCACCCGCGGCGAGGGCGACACCGACCGCCTCCTCGCGCGGCAGGGGGAGCTGGCCGCCCGCATCGACGCGCTGGGCGGCTGGGACTACGAGCACCGCATGGAAGCGATCCTCACGCGCCTGCAGGTGGACCGTTGGGAGCGCCCGGTCGAAGGTCTGAGCGGGGGCGAGCGGAAGCGGGTGGCGCTGGCGCGCGTCCTCCTCCAGCAGCCCGAGCTCCTCCTGATGGACGAGCCCACCAATCACCTGGACGCCGACACCACGCTCTGGCTGGAGGGGCACCTGCGCGAGTATCCCGGCGCGGTGATGCTCATCACCCACGACCGCTACTTCCTGGACCGCGTGGTGAGCCGCATGATCGAGGTCACCCCCGGCGAGCTGACCGCCTTTCCCGGCGGCTACACCGAGTACCTGGAGGCCAAGGCCGAGCGCACCGCGCGCCTGGCCGTGGAAGCGGACAAGCGCAGCCGCCTGCTGGAGAAGGAGCTGGCCTGGGTGCGCCGCTCCCCCAGCGCGCGCACGGGGAAGCAGCAGGCGCGCATCAACCGCCTGGACGACCTGCAGGCCGAGCACCGCGACAAGCGCCTCCCCACGCGCACCGCCGTGGAGATCGCGGTGGCGGACGCGCCGCGGCTGGGGCGCACGGTGTTGAACCTCCACGGCGTCCGCAAGGCGTTCGGGAGCCACACGCTGGTCCGCGACTTCAGCACCATCCTGCAGGCGGGGGAGCGCATCGGCATCATCGGCCCCAACGGGGCGGGGAAGACGACGCTCCTGCGCATCATCATGGGCACCGAGCACCCCGACGCCGGCGAGGTGGAGCTGGGCAAGAACACGCACATCGCCTACTTCGACCAGCGCCGCGAGGAGCTCGATCCCGAGAAGACCGTCTACGAGGCCGCCGCCGAGCAGGACTGGGTGACGGTGGGGGGCGAGCGCATCCACCTGCGCTCGCACCTGGAGACCTTTCTCTTCCCCGTCCCGCAGCAGCGCCAGAAAGTGAAGTCGCTCTCCGGCGGCGAGAAGAACCGGCTCCTCCTCGCCCGCCTCTTCCTGCGCGAGGCGAACCTGCTGATCCTGGACGAGCCCACCAACGACCTGGACCTCGTCACGCTCCAGGTGCTGGAAGACGTCCTCTCCGACTACCCCGGCTGCGTGCTCCTGGTGACGCACGACCGCTTCTTTCTGGACAAAGTGGCGACGGGCCTGATCGCCTTCGAGGGGAACGGCGTCCTGCGCCGCCACGCGGGCGGCTACGACCTCTACCGCCGCCTCAAGGAGCAGCGCGAAGCCGAAGCCGCCTCGGCCGCCGCCCCCGCCGCGCGCAAGTCCGCCCCCGGCGCCGCCGCCCGCGCCTCCACGGAGCGCAAGCTGAGCTACAGGGAGAAGCGGGAGCTGGAGGGAATGGAGGAAGCGATCCTCGCCGCCGAAGCCCGCAAGGAAGAGCTCGAGGCCCGCCTGGCCGACCCCGTCCTCTACGCCTCCGGCAACGACGAGGTGCAGCGTGTCACCGCGCAGTTCCGCGAGGCGAGCGAGCAGGTGGACGCCCTCTACGCGCGCTGGGCGGAGCTGGAGGAGGTGGCGGTGCGGTAGGGCCCTCACCCCCGGCTCGTTACACTCGGCGAACGGCCCGCGTGCAGCACAGATCTCGTAGGGGCGCGATTCATCGCGCCCGCGCTCCGGCCTTCCTCGACCGTCGCCCGCGCACCCATCCCGTAGGGGCCGCCCCACGCGGCTGCCCGTGCCTTCCCCGCGTCGGCGCATGCACCCGCGCACCGGTGCATGCCAGCAGCCCCTCCGCCAGCAGTTTGGGCGAGGGGCAGGGAGGTGGCGAGCGGGGTGGCGGCCTGCAACGCCCGCCGCCTACCACACCCCCGCCACCGTCGTCGCGATGGTGTACGCGGCCATCAGCGCCATGGCGATCGCCACCGACCAGCCGAAGGCGGACATCCAGGCAGGGTGCCGGTAGTCGCCGACGATGGCGACCCGGCGCGCGGCCAGGAGCATCGCGCCCAATGCCAGGGGCAGGATCAGCCCGTTCGCGGCGCCGGCGGTCACGAGGAGCTGCACGGGGCGGCCTACCACCAGGAAGACGGCGGTGGAGAGGACGACGAAGAGGATGATCACGGTGCGCTGCCGCGTCTCCACGCGCGTGCTCAGGGTGCGCAGGAAGGAAACGGAGGTGTAGCTGGCGCCCACGATCGAAGTCACCGCGGCGCACCAGATCACCAGCCCGAACAGCCGCAGCCCCACCTCGCCCGCGGCGTGCTGGAAGACGGAGCCGGGCGGGTTCGCGGGGTCCAGCGTGAACCCGGCGGAGACCACGCCCAGCGCCGCCAGGAAGAGCCCCACCCGCATGATGCTGGTGACGATGATCCCCGTCACGGCGCTGCGCGAGACCTCGGGGAGCGCGCCCCGCCCGGAGATCCCCGCGTCCAGCAGCCGGTGCCCCCCCGCGAAGGTGATGTACCCGCCGACCGTCCCGCCCACCAGCGTCACCACCGCGATCCAGTCCACCTTCAGCGGCGCGACCGAGCGGAGGAGCGCCTCGCCCACCGGCGGGCGCGAGGTCGCTACGACGTACAGGGTCAGCGCGATCATCACGAAACCGAGCACCTGCGCGAAACGGTCCATCGCCCGGCCGGCGTCGCGGAACAGGAAGAGCCCCACCGCCGCCGCCGCGCTGGCCAGCGCACCCACCACGAGGGGCATCCCGAGGAGCGCCTGCAGCCCCAGCGCCGCCCCCGCCACGTTGCCGATGTTGAAGATCAGCCCGCCGAGCACCACCAGCACGGCGAGGAGCGTCCCCAGCCCCGGCGCCACCATGTTGGCGATGTCCTGTGCGCGCCTCTCCGCCACCGCGATCACGCGCCAGATGTTGAGCTGAGCGCCGATGTCGAGGATGACCGACGCCAGGATCACGAAGCCGAAGCTCGCCCCCAGCTTCCCCGTGAACACCGCCGTCTGCGTCAGGAACCCCGGCCCGATGGCGGAAGTCGCCATCAGGAACGCCGCGCCGGCGAGCGCGCTCCTCCGTTCTCGCTGTTCCACGCTCAGCCTCCGCTCAGGGGTGCCACCACGCGCACGCCGCTCCGTTCCAGCCCTTCACGCAGTGTGCGCGCGAAATGAGCGGCATCGGGGCGGTCGCCGTGGATGCAGAGGGTGTCCGCCTCCAGCCTGAGATCGCCCCCGTCCACCGTGCGGGTGCGCCCCTCCGCGGCGATCTCCACCGCCCGCCGCGCCGCTTCGTCCGCGTCTTCGATCATCGCCCCCGGGGCGCCGCGGCGGACGAGCGAGCCGTCCGCCGCGTATCCTCGGTCCGCGAAGGCTTCGCGCGCGAAGCGGAGTCCCGCACCCTCGGCGGCGCGCTGCAGCTCGCTCCCGGGGAGGCCGAAGAGGATGAGGCGCGCATCCAGGTCGCGGACGGCGCGGGCGATCGGCTCCGCGAGGGCGGCGTCGGCGCAGGCCATGTTGTACAGGGCGCCGTGCGGCTTCACGTGGCGGAGCGAGCTTCCGGCCGCCGCCGAGAAGGCGGCGAGCGCGCCCACCTGGTACAGCACGAGGTCGTACGCTTCCTGGGGTGAGATCCGCATCTCGCGCCGCCCGAAGCCGGCCAGGTCCGGGAAGCCGGGATGCGCACCGATCGCCACCCCGTGCTCCAGCGCGGCGGCGACGGTGCGGCGCATCACCGATGGATCTCCCGCGTGCGCGCCGCACGCCACGTTGGCCGAGGTCACGAACGGGAGCACCCCCGCATCGTCGCCCATCCGATAGGCGCCGAAGCTCTCTCCCAGGTCGCAGTTGAGGTCGATCGTCCGGTTCATG
>JAUJMI010000263.1 GCA_030446945.1 Longimicrobium sp.
CCAGCACCTCTCCCGCCCCCGCCCTGGGACGAGCCACCTCTTCGATGCGGACCACTTCGGGCCCGCCGTTTTCGCGGAAGATCGCTGCGCGCATGGATCTCGGCTCGGGGGCTCGTGGAAGGCGCGGCGCAAAGTACGACCCTGACGCCGGCCGCGGCAATCGCGAAGCTCCGTGCCACGCAGCCCTTCGCAGCCGGTGCTCGGCCCTTCTCCTTCTCGTCTCGCAAAGGGCGCGGTTTACACCGGGCGCTCGGAACGTACACCGGTGTGCGTCAGCCCGCCGAGGGCTCCTCTCCGGGCACGGCGACGGGCGTCAGGCCGGTCTTCCAGCAGTACGCCGAACCGTCGGCGGTAAGGCCGCATTTCACGTCCGGGCTGATGCGGGTGAACTTCAGCCCGGTGGCCAGCGGGGCGGGAACGCCGCGGCCCTGGCCCCAGCAGTAGACGGTTCCATCCTCCGCCCACGCACACGCTCCGCCGCCATTCCTAACCCCGACCGCGCGGAAGCGCACGGAGGACGAGACACGCGTCGGGGTGAACCTGTCCGCCGTGGTTCCGTCGCCTATCGCGCCTTCCCGGTTCGAGCCCCAGCAGTACACCGCCCCCTCGGCGGCGACGCCGCACGCGTTCGTCTCCCCTACGCTGACCGCGGTAAACTGGACGCCGCCGGAGACGGCCAGCGGCAGCTCCGAAGCCGTGCTCTGCGCCCCGTTCCCCAGCAGCCCCACCTGGTTGGCCGATCCCCAGCAGTGCGCCTGCCCGTCCACCGCGACGGCGCAGGTGGTGAACATTCCCACCGAGATCGAAGCGAACCGCAGCCCGCCCTGCACCCGCGCCGGCGCCGTGACGCACGGCTGCGCAACGGAGTTCACCTCGCACGAGCCGGTGGCGCGAGGCACGCCCGCCTGGCCCGCGCCGTTGTTCCCCCAGCAGAAAGCCTCGCCCCCGCCGGTCAGGGCGCAGGTAGTGTAGTTCAGCCCCAGGGTCACCGCGGCAAACCGCGCATCCCCCGCGATCTTCTGCGGCGTCAGGACGGAGACCGGCGACGGCGACCCGGCTCCGAGAGCACCAAAGAGGTTCCAGCCCCAGCAGTAAGTGTCGCCCGCCACGGTGATCCCGCAGGTGAGCCCGCCGCCCGCGGCGACGGAGGAGTACGCGAAACCTCCGGAGACTGGAACCGGAACGTCGCGGGAGACCGTGCGGCCATTCCCCAGCTGCCCAAACGCCCCGTTACCCCACCAGTACGCGGTGACGGCGCGCAGGCCGCACCCGGTCGCGTAACGGCTCTCGCCGATCGCGTCGAAACGGGCCGCCAGGGCCGCGGTGGTCCGGGTAGCGCGTACCGTGACGCTGGATGCGTTGCCCGCCACGTCGGTCGCCCTCACCGTGAACTCGTTGGCCCCCACCGCGAGGCTCACGAGCGTGTCGATCACCAGCTGGTTCCCGCGGATGTGGCTGCGGTGGTACAACCAGCTCGACGGCCCGTCCTTGATCTCCGCCCTGGCGAGCTCGTCGTCGTCCGTCAGCACCGCGCGCAGCCGCATCGTGTCCCGCTGCACGGTGGCGTTCTGCCCCGAGGTGATCTGGATGACCGGCGCCTCCGCGTCCACGCGCACCGAGACGGCAGGCGAGCTTCCCCGGTTTCCCGCGGGTCGTACGCGTGCAGCACGATGGTGCGGGTGCCGGCGGGCAGAGCGAACGACGCGCGAACCCAGGCCAGGGTGCCGGCCCGCCAGCCGGCGTACGTGAGGGGAACCTCCCTTTCGGCGCCTCCGTCTACCTGGAGCGACGCCCTCGCCACCCCGCCGTCATCCGTCACCACGGCGGACACGGTCACCTCCTGGCCCACGAGGCTCGCTGCCAGGGGAAGCGACAGCTCGACCGCGGGAGCCGTGCCGTCCACCTCCTCGGTCGCCCCCTGTGAGTCCCGGCACGCCGGGAGCGCGGCGAGGAGGAGAGGGAGGGCCAGACGGCGTGCAAACGGAAGGATCGACATCGGTTCGGGGGTTCGTTGCGGGTGACGGAGGTACTAACAAACGCCTGTAACCGGGGGAAGAGGACAGCGGGACGCTCGGAGGGTGCGGCAATCGCAAGATGTCTCCGGGGTGAAAGGAAACGCTTCGCGAAAGAATCCGCAAGCAGACCGGGCAGGCCCGCACGCAGCTGGCGCGTCTGCGCCCGCAGCCACACCCGTGTCCGCTTCCCCTCCTGTCGAAACCGCCTCTCACGCTCTACCTTCTCCGGCATGCGCTACTCCGGTGCCGAAGACCGGCTGAATCCCGTCACCCCGGCAGGGGTAACCGACGACACCCTCGGCGGATACGAGGCCGTCCACGGGCGCGCCGCGGCGTTCCAGGGGTGCGACGGGGAGCCGTACACCGCCGCCGTCGAGACCGACGAATCGGGCGACCCGGAGCAGCCGTTCGCCGGGTACCTGGTGTTCGTGCGCTGGGCGCAGACCGGGACCGCGGTGATGGGGCACCTGGAGACGGGCGACCTCGTGGCCGCCCCCACCGAAGCCGCGGCACGAGAAGCGCTGAATGGGCTCTCGCTCGCCGAGGTGCGCGCGCTCCTGGACGAGACCATCCGCCGCAAGCGGAGCGACGAAGAAGACGCGGGCGCCTAGCCCACCCGACCCCAGCACCCGAGCCATGCTCAAGCAGAGCCTGCTGTACCTGAGCCAGAGCCCCACCGCCAAGCGCATGGTGACGGGCACCCCCGTCTCTCGCCAGATGGCCCAGCGCTTCGTCGCCGGCGACACGCTGGAGGAAGCCGTCGCGGCCGCGCGCGTGCTCAACGGCGCGGGCCTCAGCGTGTCGCTGGACTACCTGGGCGAGTCGGTGGAGAGCCGCGAGGAGGGCGAGGCCGCCACCGACATGGTGATCCGCATCCTGGAGACGGTGAAGCGCGAGGGGCTGGACGCCAACATTTCGGTGAAGCCGACGCAGTTCGGGCTGGACATCGACCCCGAGTTCTGCCGCCGCAACATCGAGATGGTACTGCAGCGCGCCCGCGAGCTGGGGGACGGCGCGGGCGAGATCTTCGTGCGGCTGGACATGGAGAGCAGCGAGTACACCGAGCGCACCGTCGCGCTGGTGGAGGCGCTCTGGGCCGAGGGCTTCCACAACACCGGCACCGTACTCCAGTCGTACCTCCGCCGCACCCCGGATGACCTGGAGCGGATGATCGCCCTCAGGGCGCGCGTCCGGCTCGTAAAGGGCGCGTACAAGGAGCCGGACACGGTCGCCTTCCCGGACAAGGCGGACACGGACCGCATGTTCGTGGAGGAGATGGAGCGCCTCCTGGACGCTGGCAACTACCCCGCCATCGCCACGCACGACGAGGCGATCATCGACGCCGCCCGCCGCTACGTCTGGGAGAAGGGGATCTCCAAGGACTCCTTTGAGTTCCAGATGCTGTACGGCGTCCGTCGGGACCTGCAGGCGCGGCTGCGCGAGGAGGGGTACAACGTGCGCGTGTACGTCCCGTTCGGCGAGAGCTGGTACCCGTACCTGATGCGCCGCCTGGCCGAGCGCCCGGCGAACATGCTCTTCATGGCGGGGAGCATCGCGAAGGAGAGCGGCGTCTCCGGCCTGGCGCGGCCGCTGGCCATCGGCGGCGGCATTCTGGCCGGGGCGCTGGCGGCGCTCGCCTGGCGCCGGCGCCATTAGGGTGGCCGCGGTCCGCTACCGGCTCTCCATGCCCGAGCCGCACACGCACCTCCTGCACGTAGAGATGGAGGTGGAGGGGGTCCGCGCACCGGCGTCGCTCGCGATGCCGTCGTGGACCCCCGGGTCGTACCTGATGCGCGAATTCCCCCGCAACGTCCAGGGCTTCGAGGCAGCGGACGGGGCGGGGGCTCCTCTTTGCTGGAGCAAGACGGACAAGAACCGGTGGCTCGTCGATGCACCCGCGGACGGCACCCTGCGCGTGCGCTACCGCGTGTACGCCAGCGAGCTGACCGTGCGCACCAGCCACCTGGACGCCACCCACGCCTCCATCAACGGCGCCAGCGTCTTCCTCCACCCTGAAGACCGCGCCGGCGACGCCCTCGACTTGGAGGTGGAGGCGCCCGAGGGCTGGCGCACCACCACCGCCCTGCGCGGGGCCGACGGCCGCTTCACCGCCGCCCACTACGACGAGCTGGTCGACTCCCCGCTGGAGATCGGCACCCATCGGATCCTGGAATGGGAGATGGAGGGGAAGACGCACCGCTGGGCGATCTGGGGGCGCGGCAACGTGGACGGCGAGCGCCTGGTTGCCGACACCGCGCGCATCGTGCTGGCGGAGAAGGCGCTCTTCGCCGAACTCCCCTACCGCGACTACACTTTTATCGTGCACCTGACCCCCGGCGGCTCGGGCGGCCTGGAGCACCGCGAATCCACCGTCCTGCTGGCGGACCGCTGGGCCTTCCGAGGGCAGCCGTACGAGCGCTTCCTGGGGCTGGTGGCGCACGAGTTCTTCCACCTGTGGAACGGGAAGCGGATCCGCCCCGCCGCCCTCGGCCCCTTCGATTACACGGCCGAGAACTACACGCGCGACCTGTGGGTGGTGGAGGGCGTCACCACGTACTATACCGACCTCCTCCTGCGCCGCGCCGGGCTCATAACCTCGCACCGGTACCTGGAGCGGCTCACCGAAGCCATCGCCCGCTTCCGGTCTCTCCCGGGCCGCGCCGTGCAGTCGCTGGCGGAGTCGTCCTGGGATACCTGGATCAAGTTCTACCGTCCCGACGCGAACACCCCCAACTCATCGATCTCGTACTACGAAAAAGGCGCGCTCGTCGCCCTCCTCCTGGACCTCCGCATCCGCACCGCCACGGACAACGCGCGCTCGCTGGACGACGTGATGCGGCGCCTCTGGACCGACTTCGGCGCCCACGACACCGGCTTCCCCGAGGGCGAGGTCGAGCGCATCGCCGCCGCGGTCGCGGCCACCGACCTGCGTCCCTTTTTCGACCTGGCGCTGCGCGGCACCGCCGAGCTCCCCTTCGACGAGATCCTCGCCGCGGCGGGTCTCACCCTGCGCCCCGCGCACGAGACGGCGCCCGCCCCCTTCCCCGCCGCCGACCCGCGCACCGAAGTCCACACCGGCCTGCAGTTCAGGTCCGAGGGCGGCGGCAACCTCGTGTCGCACGTCCTAGCCGGCACCCCCGCGCACCGCGCGGGCCTCAACTCCGGCGACGAGCTGGTCGCGCTGGACGGCGTGCGCGTCACCCCCGCGACCCTGCCGATTCGCCTGGCCGAGCGCCGCGCGGGCGAGCGCGTCCCCCTCACCGTCTTCCGCCGCGACGAGCTGGTGACGCTGGAGCTGGAGGTGGAGCTGGCCGCCCCCACGCGCCTCCTCCTGCGCCCCGCCGAGCGCCCCACCCCCGCCCAGCAGCGCCTCCTGGACGATTGGCTGCGCGTGGACGTCCCCGCCGCCCCCGAGGTGTCGGTGCGCTCGGGTTGACGGAAACGCGGGTGTGGGTTAGCTTCGAGTCCTCGAACGCGCCGGGAATGCGTTCGAGCTTTCGGACTCGGGACGTGGCGCAGCCCGGTAGCGCACCTGAATGGGGTTCAGGGGGTCGCCGGTTCAAATCCGGCCGTCCCGACTGG
>JAUJMI010000264.1 GCA_030446945.1 Longimicrobium sp.
GTTAAAGCTTGTTTTTTTCTGTTTTGTTTTTTTTTGTTGTGTCTTTTACTTATATTAAACCCTAGATAATAATATTTACAACACCATTGTTTTTCTCGCGCGCGGGGGGGGTGGGGGGGGGGGGGTGGGGGGGTTGGGGGGTGGGGGGGGGGGGGCCCCGGCGCCCCCCCCCCCGGGGGCCCCCGGGCCGGGGGCGCCGGGGCCCCCGCCGTTCGGGATGTGGCGCATCGGCGTGCCGATGCGCTCGACTCCGGGTGGGGGCTGGGTGCCCCTACGGCTCACTTCACGGGGTGGTGGTGGCCGGGGCCGTGCCCGTGGCCGGAACGACCTCGGTGCGCACGGTGGTGTCGGCTTCGACGACCGTGGTCGTCTGGACCGCGGCGGTGTCGGTGGTCACGACCGGGGTCTGCACCATCGTGGTGTCCTGCGTGGTGACCATCTCGGTGCTCTGGTCGACGACCTTGCCCTCACCCTCGGCGGTGGCGCCCTCTTCACCGCCGCAGGCGGCGAGGGAAACCGCCGACGCCAGCGCGATGATCGCGAAGAAGTTGTTCTTCATGCTCGTATCCACCTGTTCTGAAGTTGAGGGCGGGCGTCGTGCCCGTCCGTGCCCGCGAGGCGCTCTCGCGGGCTCGGCGGCATGCTCCTCAATTGCACAGGGCGCACCAGAATGCCGCACCCGTCCCGCGCTGGAATTTGTGGCGGAACTGCTCGCGATTCGATCACGGACAACGCAGTCGGCCACCGTCCAAAGGGCGTTCTGCCGCTGTTCACTGAACGGCACGGTTCGTTCAGTGAACACCCATTCCGCGTCCCGATTGCACCGCCTAATTTCCGGGTCGGTCCGACTGCCGCTCCGCTTCCCGCCGCACCTCGTCGCGGCCCGCCTCGTCGATGAGGCCGTTCTCGTACGCGTGCTCGGCGGCGCGGCGCGTATCCTCCATGCGGAGCATGGGGACGCCGTGCTCGCGCAGCCGGCGCGCGATGTCGTCCACGCCGTCGTCCCGCTCCGGGCCGCTCACGTCGTGGATGTAGACCGCACGCACCCGCCCGGGGTGCCGCTCCACCACCTCCCGGTATAGCTCCGGATCCTTCATCCCGCTGTCGCCCACCAGGACGAAGGGCAGCTCGGGGTAGGCGCGCATCAGGAGGTCGATGCTCTCCCACTTGTGCCGCTGGCTCCCCATCACCTCCGACTCCTGCTCGAACAGACGCAGATCGCTTAGAAAGAGGGGGCCGGGCGGGATGTCGTTCGCCTCGATGAACTCGTCCAGCAGGTCGTAGAGGTTCCACCCGCTCATGGACACGTAGAACACCGGGTTCTCGCCGCGCCCGTCCGGCCCCCGGGCCAGGGCACGGTAGAGCGCCGGGACCCCCGCAAAGGCGACCCGGTCGCGCGCGCCGTGCTCGAAGACGATCTCGATCTCGCGGAGCAGATCGGAGGACCGGGTGCGGATGATGGTGTCGTCGATGTCGCTGATCACCCCGAACTCCGCGTGGGGAGAGGGAACGAGCACCGGCGCCTGGACCACGCGGCACGCGGGACGCCCCACCGATTCCACCAGCTCCATCTCCACGCGGTGCCAGCCGGCCTCCAGAGGCGTGTCGGGCACCACGTCCAGTACGAAGTACCCTTCGCCGTCGGTGGTCGTCTCCCAGCTGCGCTCCCCCAGGCTTGCGCGTACGCGCGCGCCGGGGATCTCGTCGCTCTCCAGCCGGCGCAGCATGTTCAGCACGTTGCGCCCCATCGACGACGACGCCTGCGCCAGTCCCTCCACACCCGTTCGCTCGCGCACCCGGCCGCGCACGTGCAGCAGATCGGGGGTGCCGAAGGAGCGGAAAACCAGCAGCTGGACGGGATCCAGGATGCCCAGCCGGTCCTCCAGCCGCAGCTTCCAACCCGGTCGCGCGTCGGGGTCGGGGGTGCGGGGAATCGCGTTGGAGTCGGGCATGCGGGCCTCTCGTGGTGAGCTCGGGTGGAAAGGAATCGGCCCGGGGTCCGCGCCTCCGCGGGCGGCCCGGGGTCACAGGATGGGGCTCAGCAGCATGGCCGTGTGCTCCAGGTACTGCTTGTGGCGCGGGCGGCGCGCCCATGCTTCCGCGTCCACGCGCTCGGCTCCGCGCAGGTATCTCTGCTGCACATCGCGCAGCCGGTCCGTGCACCCGCCGTCGAAGATCAGCAGGACGTCCTCGTAGTTCAGGAACAGCGAGCGGCGGTCCAGGTTGGCCGTCCCCACGGGCGCCACGGCGCGGTCGATGGAGAGGGTCTTGGCGTGCACCACTCCGCCCGGGTGGCGGTGAATGCGGACCCCGGCCTCCAGCAGCGCGCCGAAGTAGCCGCGCGCCGCCGCGTCGGCCGCCCGCCGGTCGCTCCGCAGCGGAACCAGCACGTCCACGCGCACTCCGCGCAGCGCCGCCAGACGCAGCGCCAGCAGGATCGGCTCGTCCGGAACCAGGTACGGGGTGGTGAGGATGAGCGTTTCGGTCGCTTCACCGATCGCCTGCACCAGGACGTGCTGAATCGCGTGATACGGATAGCTGGGCCCCCCGGGGATGGTCTGCACCGGGACGCGCCCCGCCTCGCGCGGCTCTGGAAAGACGCCGGCGCCGCGGAGGAGCTCGCCGGTGGCGAAGTACCAGTCTTCCACGAAGAGCATCTGGAGCTGGAGGACGGCGGCACCCTCCACACGGGCGGAGATCTGGTGCCAGACTCCCTCGTCAAGCATAAACCTGGGGTCGTGGATGTTGTCCGACCCCGTGTAGCCGACCCGTCCGTCGACGACCGCGACTTTGCGGTGGTTGCGCACGTCCACGCGGGAGAGGGGCTGGCGGAGGAGGTGAATGGGAAGCGCCGGGTGCACCCTGATCCCGTGCCGCCGCATCCACGGCCCCAGCGCCCGGCGCATGCTGCGGGATGCCCATCCGTCGCACAGGACGCGGCACTCCACCCCGCGCGATGCCGCGCGCGCCAGGGCCTCGGCCACGCGGCGCCCGGTGGCGTCGTCCACGTACTGGTAAAAGAGCAGGTGCGCGTGGCGCTCCGCGCGATCCACGTCGCCGATCAGCCGGTCCACCATGTTGCCCGGGGCGTCCAGCAGCTCCACCGCGTTGCCGCCCACGATGGGGAAGCCGCCGATCTGATCGGTGACGATCCGCTCCGCCAGGCGGATCAGGTCGCGGTGCCCGGGTGCCGCCGCTTCGCGGATGCGGAAGGCCCGGGCCCCCCCGATGAGGTCCCGGGTCTCCACCTGTTCCCGCACCTCGCGGTGGCGTCTGGCGTTGCGCGCCAGGCCGAAGCGGGCCAGCCAGAGGTAGAAGAGCGTTCCGGCGCGTGGAAAGAGGAAGATGGGCGCGAGCCAGGCCATGGCGTGCGTGGGCCCGTGCCGCCGGGCCACGAGCGGGATCATCACCAGGCGGATCGCCCACCCCGTCACCCCGCGGATGCCGAAGCTCACCGTTGCTCTCCGTGCGCCAGAGGAATCAATCCAGACCGGAGAAGCGGCTCCCGCGCACGCCCCAGTGCGTCCACCCCAGCACGCGCGCGCGCGCCCACGCCACGGCGCGGCGCGCCGCCATCGTCGTAGATGAAATCGTGCGCCAGCGGCCCCGTCACCCCCAGCGCGAACGCGTTCGTCCAGCGGCGCAGCGGCGCGGGAATCGAGGCCAGGTCCGACTCCCACCCGCGCGGGGCGGTGAGCGTGAACGCCTCCTCCTGGCAGCTCCACTCTTCCTGGAGCACCCAGAGGTGCTCGTGGGGCCGCGCGCGGATGGCCGGGATACCAGCCCCGTCTCCTCCACGCGCGTGGGCGTGGTGATGAACTCCGGCTCTCCCGAGCCGCGCGCGGCTCGCAGCGCACGTACCGCTTCACTCTCCACCGATCGCTCCGTCGCGGGGCACGCCCGCGCCGCTGTCGTGCGGGCCGCACGGCTAGAGGGTAGTGGCCGCCTATCTCGTGAACAGGGGCGTCCGTAGCAGGCGTTCTGAAGCGCCGCCGCGCAACGCGGGACCCCCGCCCGGCTCCTCCGCGCACGGAAGATGCCGGGGCCGGGATCTGTCGGGGCAGATCCAAGGCTCCTGGCGCCGTCCCTGCGCTCCTCTGCTCCCGATCCGGCACGTCCCCGGCCGAGCCCCGCCGCCGGCATTCGGGAGGTCCACAGCACCACAGGGAGTCCGCGCATGACGTTCAACAACCGGGTCGCCGCGATCGCAGCGGTCGTGACGCTCGCCGCCTGCGGAGAGCGCGAGCCGGAGGGTGCGGTTGGCCGCGCCACCATCGACACCACCAACGTGACCGCGATCGACGGCTGTCCGCCGAGCAGCTCAAGCGCCGGGCCGAGCCGGTGACCGCGCGGGAGGCCGAGCAGCTCGGATACCCCACACTCGATCCGGACAGCGCGCCGCCACCCCCGCCCTGAGCGCATCGACGGGGAAAGATTGACCCCGCTTCCTTAAGGGAGCGCTACGCCGCGCCTGCGTCCGCGACGCCGCGGGTGCGGAGTGAAGGGTACGACCGGCGCCACCCGCAGCGGACCGGCCTCCTACGGCCCGGGCCGGGGGAGGGGTCAGTCGGAAGCCGGTGGCATGGATCGCTTCCTTCACTCTCGCGCGAACCCGGCCCGGAGGCACGGACCGGGCGGCGCTCCGTTCGGGAGGTTGAGTGCTCGCGGGACCGCATCGGCCGAACAGCGGGCTCACACCTGCCGGTTCCTTGTTTTTGCACCAGCGTTCGGGAGAGGCGCTATGAAACAGCGGTGGCGGTTCTGGCCCGTGGCGGGTCTGGTTTCCTTTGTCCTCGCGGGGTGCGATTGGCCACAGGCAGATGACTCCGCCGTGGAGATCCGGGGAGCCGAGCCGGGTGCAGCGGTCGCGCCGACGCGGCCTCCCCCGGCTTTCCCCACCGGGCTCGCCGAATGGATCCCCGAGGATACCGTGCGGGGAGCCCTCACCCTGGGGCGCACGCCCGTTCTCGGTCCGTTCATCGCGGACGACCGGGGGCGTGCGCTGTACATGTTCACGGAAGACCGGCCAGGCACCAGCAACTGCTATGCGGGCTGTGCCGAGAAGTGGCAGCCCTTCCTGGCGCCGGCGGGAAATCCACGGGCCGCCGCGAAGGGGGTCGCGCAGGGATCGATCGGGCTTATCCAGCGGCAGAACGGCGCCAACCAGGTGACCTTTGGCGGGCATCCGCTCTACTACTTCTACGGGGACGCAGGACCGGGGCAGGCCGCCGGACACGGAGTCCGCGCTTTCGGCGGCACGTGGTATCTCGTCGGTCGCGACAGCGGCCGACTGGATTGAGGGGCGCGGCATTCCCGCGGTGCAAGGACGCCGGGCAGAGAGCGGGTGAGCGGCGCGGCGAACTGTGCGAGCCGGTACGGAAACGCGGTCCTACAGTTGCGGGCCGGGCGTTCGGAAGCGGCCGCGACTGGGCGGCAGGCTGGCGCGGAAAGCGTTGCCGGCGTAATCCCGATCGGGAGCGACATCGATGAAAATCCGGTACGCATACACGGTGGCAGCGGCCATCGTCGTTTCGGCGGCGGCCTGCGCGGACCCGGCCGCCGACCGCGAAACGAACACGGGCACCCTGCTGGAGA
>JAUJMI010000265.1 GCA_030446945.1 Longimicrobium sp.
CTGGCCGACGCCGAGCGCGCCGCCAGGTGAAACCGCTGGCCTCACGCGGAGCCGCGGAGAGAACTCCGCCTGCTCCTCCGCGTCTCCGCGTGAGATCTGGTCGGCTTGAAGTCGCGCGCAGTGTCCGTTTTTGGGACGGCGCTTTCCCATCCACGGACAACCGCGCCGCCGTTCGCCGGGTCAAGATGATGCACTGCAACCACTTGTGGCGGCAAGACGCCGGCATGTGTGTCGCGCTCAGAGATGGCGCCCGGGGCGGTCGTTCCGGAAGCCGCGGTACTCCCTTCGAACTCCACGCTCTTACATGATCCGCCTCCGAAACGTCGAGAAGTCCTTCCCCGCGGGTGCGGCGAAGACGTACGTCCTCCGCAACGTGAGCCTGGAAGTCGCCTCCGGCGAGTTCGTCTCGGTGACGGGCCCCTCCGGCGCCGGCAAGTCCACCCTCCTCGCCATCCTGGGGATGTTCGACGCGGCGTGGAGCGGCGAGTACTGGTTCGGCGGCGAGCCGGTGCACGCAATGAAGCCCAAGGAGCGCGCGGCGCTCGGGCGGCGCCACATCGGCTTCGTCTTCCAGCAGTACCACCTCCTGGACGACCTCACCGTCGCCGAGAACCTGGAGGTCCCGCTCTCGTACCGCGACGTGCCGCGCAAGGAGCGGGCGGCGCGCGTGGGCGACACGCTGGACCGCTTCCACATGGTCGGCAAAAAGGACCTGTACCCGAGCCAGCTTTCCGGCGGGCAGCAGCAGCTGGTGGGGATCGCGCGCGCCATCATCGCCGAGCCCAGCCTGATCCTGGCCGACGAGCCCACGGGAAACCTGCACTCGTCGCAGGGCCGCGAGATCATGGACCTCTTCCGCGAGCTGAACCGCGGCGGCACGACGATCATCCAGGTCACCCACTCCGAAGCCAATGCCGCCGCCGGCGACCGGGTGATCGAGCTGGCGGATGGGTGGGTGGTCGGGGAGAAGGCGGCGGCGTGAGGGGAAGGGCGGGGAACGGGGAAAGGGGAACGGGGGCGGGGCAGGGGACAGCAACCAGGGGAACCATAGCCATCCATTTGTCATCCTGAGGGAGCCCGCCCACCGTAAGGCCGGCGGTCGGCGCCGAGCCTGGTGCGGCGACCGAAGGATCTAGCCGGCGAGGCAAGACGCGGGCGCTCCACGACGCACCCCTCGGCACGCGCAGTAGATCCTTCGCTCCGCGCCAAGGTGTGGAGCACGGGCGAAGCGACGGAGAAGCGCGTCGCTCAGGATGACAAAATGAGGGGAAGACAAACAACGCGCGCCGGCCCTATGCGTGAGTCCGCGCAGGCGGAGGGTGGCCGCGCCGGGACAATCGTTCGGCATCGGTTGCACGGTGGGCGGTGGAGCAGCGCAGGACACGGGCGTGATGAATCACGCCCCCTACGGAGCTCGCTGGCGCGAAAACGCACTGACGCACTCACGCACTATTCCGCACATGGACACGCTCCTCCAGGACCTCCGCTTCGCGATGCGCGCCCTCGGCCGCAGCCCGGGTTTCGCACTGATGGCGATGGCCACGCTGGCGCTCGGGATCGGCGTGAACACCACGATGTTCAGCGTGGTCAACACCATCCTGCTGCAGCCGCCCGCGCACGTGGACCCCCAAGGCCTCGTGGTGCTGCGGACGGAACACCAGAAGACGGGCGGCGAGTCCAGCGTCTCGTATCCCAACTTCGTGGACTGGCAGGCGGGGAGCCCCTCCTTCCAGGCGATGGGCGCGTACTACGACGACCGCATGATCCTCACCCGGCGCGGAGCGGAGCCGGAAGAGGTGAGCGGCGAGGTGGTGAGCGCCGGGCTCTTCGACATGCTGGGCGCGCGCGCGGCCCTCGGGCGAACCTTCCTCCCCGAAGAGGGGAAGCCCGGCGCCGCGCGCGTCGTGGTGATCGCGCACCAGGAGTGGGAGCGCCGCTTCGAGCGCGACCCGCGCATCGTGGGCTCCACCCTCACGCTGGACGGCGTGCCGCACACCGTGGTCGGGGTGATGCCCAGGAACTTCGGCTTCCCGGGCAACCAGACCTTCTGGACGCCCCTGCGCCCGGAAGTCCAGGAGGAGCGCGGGAGCCGGTACATGTCCGTGATCGGCCGCCTGCGCCCCGGGGCCACGCTCCGGCAGGCATGCGCCGAGCTGGACGCCGTCTCGCGCGAGCTGGCGCGGCGCTACCCCGAGACCAACGCGGGGACCGGCGTGCGGGCGACCGACTTCAGCGAGAGCTGGTCCGGCGAGGTGCGCGCTCCCCTTCTGGTGATGATGGGCGCGGTGGGCTTCGTCCTGCTGATCGCCTGCTCCAACGTGGCCAACCTCCTCCTGGCCCGCGCCGCCGCCCGCCGTCGTGAGATCGCCGTGCGCGTGGCGATCGGCGCCGGGCGCGGCCGCATCGTCCGCCAGCTCCTCACCGAGAGCGCGCTGGTGTCGCTGCTGGGGGGCGTGCTGGGGATGGGTGTCGCCGTGTGGGGGCTGCGCCTGATCGTGATCTCCTTCCCCTTCCAGCCGCCGCTCTGGATGGTGTTCGACATCGACCGCACCGTGCTCCTCTTCGTGCTGGGCGTGTCGCTGGGTACGGGGGTGCTCTTCGGCCTGGGGCCGGCGCTGCGGGCCACCGCGGGCGACCTCCAGGGCGTGCTGCGCGACGGCGGGCGTGGGGCGACGACGGGCGCGCGGCGCGGGCGGCTTCAGTCGGCGCTGGTGATGGGGCAGCTCGCGCTTGCGGCGGTCCTGCTGACCGGCGCGCTGCTCATGGTGCGCTCCTTCGTCCACCTCAACTCCGCCGACCCCGGCTTCCGCCTGGAAGGCGCCGTGTCGATGCGCGTCACCGTCTCCGGCGAGCGCTACGAGAGCGAGGCGGCGCGCACGGCGTTCTTCCGCCAGGTGCTCGACCGCGTGCGGCCTCTGCCGGGCGTCGCCAGCGCGGGGATGGCGGACTGGCTCCCCCTCTCCGGCGGCTCCTCCACCAGCGGGGTGATGGTGGACGGGCGCGAGGTGCCGGGCTCCGAGCGCCCCGACGCCGAGGTGCGGCGCACGACGAACGGCTTCGCGGAGGCGATGGGGCTGCGCCTGCGGGCCGGGCGCCCCTTCACCGCGCAGGAAGCCGCGGCCGGGGCGCCCGTGGTCGTGTTCAGCCGTTCCATGGCCGAGCGCTTCTGGCCGGGGCGGAGCGCGCTGGGCCGCACGGTGAGCACCGGCGGCGACTGGCACACGGTCGTCGGCGTGGTGGACGACATCAGCGGCCGGCACCGCGGCGACGCGCCGCGCCCGCAGCTCTACTACCCGGCGGGCGAACACGGACACCGCTCGATGTCTCTGGTGGCGCGCACTCAGGGCGACGCCGCCGCGCTGGCGCCGGCGCTGCGCCGCGCCATCCGCGAGATCGATCCCGGCGCGGCCGTGGCCGATGTCCGCACGATGGCCGAGGTCGCCAGGGAGTCGCTCGGGAGGCAGCGGCTCTTCGGCGGGATGTTCGCCTCGTTCGGCTTCGTCGCGCTCCTGCTGGCGGTCACCGGCGTGTACGCCATGATGGCGTACGCCGTGGCGCAGCGCATCCACGAGATCGGGGTGCGCATGGCGCTGGGCGCGCGCACCGGCCAGGTGCTGCGCATGGTGGTGGGGCAGGGGCTCGCCATCGCCGCTATCGGCGTGGGGATCGGGCTCGCTGGCGCCTTCGCCGTCACGCGCCTGATGGCGGGGCTGCTGGAAGGGGTCAGCCCCAGCGACCCGCTCACCTTCGCGCTCGTCGCGCTCCTGCTGGCCTCGGTCGCCGTCCTGGCGAGCTGGCTCCCCGCCCGCCGCGCCGCACGTGTGGATCCCATGGTCGCGCTGCGCAGTGAGTGATGCAAACGAGATCGCGCCGCCAGGCATCCAATCCGCGCGTGACACATCCATCCTTCCGCAACGGAGCCTGCCCGTGAAAAACCTCACCGTCCTCGTCGTCGCCCTCCTGGCCGCGGCGCCGCTCCCGGCCCAGGGAGACCGTTACGAGTGGTCCGGCTCCATCCCCGCCGGCGCCACCCTGCGCGTGGCCACCGGCGCGGGCGACGTGAACGTGACCCGCGCGCCGCAGGGGAGCACGGCCACCGTGCGGGGGCGCGTGCGCCGCGCCCGGGGCAACGAGCGCATCCGCTTCGAGCTCGTGCGCGACGGGGAGAACGTGACCATCTGCGCGCTCTACACGGAGCGCGCCACCTGCACGGCTCAGGGGATCCGCGACGAGTCGCACCGGGGCACGCGCCACGCCCGCGCGGACTTCACCGTGGAGGTGCCCGCCGGCGTGCTGCTCGCCGCCAGCAGCGGCACGGGCGACGTGGACGTGTCCGGCGCCACCGCGTCGGTGCGGGCCAGCACCGGGAACGGCGACGTGCGGGTGGGTCCCGGCGCGGCGGAGGTGAACGCGTCGTCCGGCAACGGCTCCATCCAGGTGCAGGGCGCGCGCGGCGCCGTGCGCGCATCGTCCGGGAACGGGCGGATCGACGTGGCTACTTCGGGCGGGCCGGTGAGCGCCTCCAGCGGCAACGGCGACATCCGCGTGTCGATGGCCTCGCTGCGCTCCGCCGGCGACCTGAGCTTCAGCAGCGGCAACGGCGACATCACCCTGCGCCTCCCCTCCGACTTCGGCGCGGAGCTGCAGGCGAGCACGGGGAGCGGCTCGGTGCGCAGCGAGTTCGAGGTGCGCACGAGGGGCCGCATCACCGCGCACCGGCTGCACGGCACCATCGGCCGCGGCGGACGCTCGCTGCGCATCTCCACCGGCAGCGGCAGCATCTCGCTGGAGCGGGCGGGTGGGTGATCGCCGGGGGTGAATGGCCGGGGCATGAACGCCGCGGGCGGAAGCCCCCGGCTGGACCGACGGGAAGGCGGCTGAAGCCGGCTCGAGGAAACGCGGCATCGGACCCGGAGTCCACCGCAAGCGGACTTCGTGTGGCTCCAGAGACCTTTGTCGGCTCCTGGAACCACGGTCGGCCGCGTTCGCAGGGCAGACACGCAGGTCTCCCCCTACTGAGGCATCGGTGCACGGAACGGGCGGAGCGGCGCCCGGCACGGGCGCGATGAATCGCGCCCCTACGACCGACGTCGTGGCGACAACGCACTCACGCACTAACGCACCAACGCACTCCATGCTAGAATCCAGCGGCCGGCTCGCGACCCGGGCCGGCCGCGCACACTTGATCCGGCCCACCATCCCATGGCTCCCACCGCACCGCCCCGCATCCTGATCGCCGACGATCAGCCGGACATCCTCCAGGCCCTGCGCCTCCTCCTCAAGGGGGCGGGGTACGGCATCGAGACGGCCACCTCCCCCGCATCGGCGCTGGCGGCGGCGCGGGAGAAGGAGCTGGACGTGGTGCTGATGGATCTCAACTACGCCCGCGACACCACCTCCGGCATGGAGGGGCTGGAGCTGATCCCCCAGATCCACGCGGCCGACCCGTCGCTTCCCATCGTGGTGATGACGGCGTGGGGGAGCGTGGAGAGCGCCGTCGAAGCCATGCGCCGCGGCGCGCGCGACTACGTGGAGAAGCCGTGGGACAACCAGCGCCTCCTGGCCA
>JAUJMI010000266.1 GCA_030446945.1 Longimicrobium sp.
CGCCGGGACGCGCTACGCGGGGGTGGCGTGGGACGTGGTGGAGGTGCGGTAGGGCCCCTCTCCCCCAGCGTCGCTCCGCGACGCATCCCCATCCCCCCAAAACTGCCTCGGGGAGGGGGAACTCGCGTTGTGCACGTCGGGATGGTTAAAGGGTGCACCAACGCCGGGGCCGCTCTTGCGGGGGCGGCGCGCGCTGGCATAGCATGCGCAGAGACGAATCCGCCCAGCGATCCACGCCCATTCATCCGCCGGAGACCCGCATGTCCACGCCGGAGATCAAGCTCGACTCGCTTCTCCAGGAAGACCGCGTCTTCCCGCCGCCGCCGGAGTTCGCGCGGCAGGCGCTCGTCAGCGATCCCGAGGTGTACGCGCGCGCCGCGGCGGACCCGGAGGCGTACTGGGCCGGATGGGCCGAGCAGCTCCACTGGTTCCGCCGCTGGGACAGGGTGCTGGACTGGCAGCCGCCGAACGCGAAGTGGTTCGGGGGCGGCACGCTGAACGCGGCGTACAACTGCCTGGACCGGCACCTGGACGGCCCCAACCGCACCAGGCAGGCGCTCCTCTGGGAGGGCGAGCCAGGCGACCGCCGCACCTACACCTACGAGGAGCTCCATCGCGAGGTGGGGCGCGCCGCCAACGCGCTCAAGTCGCTGGGGGTGAAGCGCGGCGACCGCGTGGCCATCTACCTCCCCATGATCCCCGAGGCGGCCATCTCCATGCTGGCCTGCGCGCGGATCGGGGCAGCGCACTCCGTGGTCTTCGGGGGCTTCTCGGCCGAGAGCCTGCGCGACCGCATCCGCGACGCCGAGGCCCGGGTGCTGATCACGGCCGACGGTGGCTACCGGCGCGGCGGGGTGGTGGCCCTCAAGCGCAGCGCGGACCAGGCGGTGGAGGAGGAGGGCGGCTGCCCCAGCATCGAGCACGTCCTGGTCGTCCGCCGCCACGGCTCCGGCGGCGACACCGTGGGCGAGGCGGCGATGAAGGAGGGGCGCGACGTGTGGTGGCACGACGTGGTGGACGCGGCGGACCCCGAGTGCCCGGCCGAGGAGATGGACGCGGAGGACCTCCTCTACATCCTCTACACCTCGGGCACCACGGGGAAGCCCAAGGGGATCATGCACACCACCGGCGGCTACATGACGCAGGTGTACGCCACCACGAAGTGGGTGTTCGACCTCAAGGACGACGACGTCTACTGGTGCACCGCGGACGTAGGGTGGGTGACGGGGCACTCGTACCTGGTCTACGGTCCGCTCGCCAACGGCGCCTCCGTCGTCATGTACGAAGGCGCCCCGGACTGGCCCGACCGCGCGCGCATGTGGAAGATCGTGGAGGACTACAAGGTCACCATCCTGTACACGGCGCCCACCGCGATCCGCGCGTTCATGAAGTGGGGGACGGACTTCCCGGCGCAGCACGACCTCACCTCGCTGCGGCTGCTGGGCACCGTGGGCGAGCCGATCAACCCCGAGGCGTGGATCTGGTACCACAAGTTCATCGGCGGAGAGCGCTGCCCCATCGTCGACACGTGGTGGCAGACGGAGACGGGCGGCATCATGATCGCCCCGCTCCCCGGCGTCACGCACACCGTGCCGGGCTCGGCCACCAGCGCCTTCCCCGGCATCCGCGCGGACATCCTCTCGCTGAACGGCGAGCGCATCGGCACGGGGGGCGGCTTCCTGGCCATCCGCGACCCCTGGCCCTCCATGCTGCGCGGCATCTGGGGCGACCCGCAGCGCTTCCGCGAGACGTACTGGAGCAAGTGGGCCGGCAAGACCGTCGACGGCTCGCAGCCCGGCGAGAGCGTCTACTTCCCCGGGGACGGGGCCAAGCGCGACGAGCGCGGCTACTTCTGGGTGATCGGCCGCATCGACGACGTGCTGAACGTGGCCGGCCACCGCATCGGCACCATGGAGGTGGAGTCCGCGCTGGTGGACCACCCCTCCGTGGCCGAGGCGGCCGTCGTAGGCAAGGCGCACGAGCTCAAGGGGCAGGCGGTGGCGGCGTTCGTCACCCTCAAGGAGGGGCAGGAGCCCACCGAGGAGCTCAAAAAGGAGCTGAGCGAGCACGTGGTCCGTAAGATCGGCGCCATCGCCCGCCCCGACGCCATCCTCTTCGCCGGCGACCTCCCCAAGACGCGCTCGGGCAAGATCATGCGCCGCCTCCTCAAGGACATCGCCGAGGGCCGCGCCCTGGGCGACACCACCACCCTCGCAGACCCCAACGTGGTGCAGCGGCTCAAGGGGGAGTACGAGTCCAAGGAGGGGTAGTCCCTCGGCTACTCCCCGACTATGACGCGAATGGCCCCGCTCCCGAAACAGGAAGCGGGGCCATTCGTTTCTGGCTCCGGGCTGTGCTCGACGTGACCCCTGCCAGGCGAGCGTGCACCACGCCGTAAGCGCCGCCGCGTTTCGGCAGGGTGAGAAAAGCGGATCGCCTGTCCATCCAACCTTCAACGAAGACAGGCGAAGTCCCGCAACGATCCCGCTCCGCGCATGGCAGCTCCCGCACGGCGCATGGGTCCATCGCACCACCCCTACCCTCCTCTACACATGTTCTCATTCCGCTGCTCAGGCACCGCGTTCGCGGCAACGCTCCTCGGCATCGCCTCCACTGGGTGCGCCCTGAATTCCAGGAGTCCGACCGAGGTGATGGTCTACCACGGCAAGGGTGACTCCCGGGCAGTGACGTACGAGATCGGCACCGGTCGTCGGACGCTGACGAGCCAGCGGGAGATCGAACTTGAGCTGCCGGAGGGGGCGCGCATCTGCCTGGACGTGATGAACGCCCATACGCCGTTCTTCAGCTACGACCTCCGGACCGCCATCGACTCCACCGAGCCCAAGCCGCCCGAGTTCGGGAACGTGCTGACGCTCCTCAACGCGGCCGTTCCGGTGGCGCAGTCGGGCGCTGGCGCAGCAGGGGCGGCCGCACCCCAGGGCCGCGCTAACCCAATGACTAAGTCCCTCCACACTGCGACGGAGAGGAACCTGCAGGGTCTGGGCGCTGGTGTTCCGAACATCGATAGTATTTACGCCATTTACAGGGACAGGTTGGACAGCCTTGAGACGGACGTGCGCCGGGCCCGTGAAGCGGTGCTGCGTTCCGCCCAACCCGAAGAGCTCCGGCCCGTCGAGGTACGCGTAGTGACGGATCAGCCGAGCGGAATCGGGCATGCGCAGCAGGTGATGGCACAGCTGAAAGACGAGCCTGGGCGCTTCAACGATCCAAAGCTGGGTGAAACCATAGCGGCCTGGCAGCGGGACGCGTTCCGCGCCGCCGGCGACGGCGCGAGGAGTCTCGATTCGGCCGTGATCAACAGCATGCATGCACGTTCCGTCACGCTCGCGGCGGCGCGCAACGCTCTGCTCGAGACCTACTCCCGGGCCAGTGCCCACTGGCGCGACTGCCGGGCTCTCCGCCGTGGGAAGACGACGCTCTCGCTCGGCGTTCGTCCGCGGGACACCGCACAGGCGCTGCAGCGGGACACCGGGAGCATCTTCACCGTAGTGGCGAAATCCGATTACCCGCACCCCGTGGTGGAACTTGTGCCGCTGGCATTCGTCGCTTTCCCCAGAAACGTCACCGGGTTCGGAATAGAGAATGACCTCGTGGTCGAGAACGTGAAGTACGCCGAAGACGCGTCGGTGCGGCTCGGCACGATGCTGACCACGACCCCGCTGCGGTTCGGCCCGACGAGCGAGTGGGCGTTCGGCCCGGGAATCGGAACGGGGATCATCGGCGACGACAAGCCCGCGCTCTCCGATTTCTTCCTGGGTGGCCTCGTCAGCTGGCGCGACTGGATTCGTCTGGGCGCGGGGTACGGCTTCTCCCAGGCGCCGGTGCGGCTCAAGGAGGGCGCGCGGGTAGGCGAACGCCTGCCGCTGACCGAGGGACGTGAGAGCCTCAACGACTTCATCGAGCAGAAGCGGGTGGGTACCTGGTTCCTTTCGTTCACCCTGGCCGGGTTGAAGCTGAACCCATAGGGGAGTGCAGGCGCACGGGCACGGCACCGACCTCCCACCCTCCCCGGCGCTGCCCGCGGCGAACGGGTAATAGGAGCTTGGCGCGAGACGGAGATCTGCGGGGCGGAGACCAGCTTGGTCGCCGCCCCCATTTCGGCGCGCGCTCTGTGTATCGGGGCACGGCACGTTCCCCGCGTCCTCTTCTCGGGCTTCTACACGTCCCCAAGAAACCAGCCCCGATGAAGATCGCGACGTACAACGTCAACGGCATCAACGCCCGCCTCCCGATCCTGCTCCGCTGGCTGGACGAGGCGAAGCCGGACGTGGCGTGCCTCCAGGAGCTGAAGGCGCCGCAGGAGAAGATCCCGGAGGCGGCGGTCCGGGCCGCGGGCTACGGCGCCGCGTGGCACGGCCAAAAGGGGTGGAACGGGGTGGCGATCCTCGTCCGCGGCGGCGAGCCGGAGGACGTGCGCCGCGACCTCTCCGGGGAGCCGGACGACGCGCAGAGCCGGTACATCGAGGCGACCGTCCGCGGCATCCGGGTCGGGTGCCTGTACCTGCCGAACGGGAACCCGCTCCCCGGACCGAAGTTCGACTACAAGCTGCGCTGGCTGGACCGGCTGGCGACGCGCGCCGCCGAGCTCCTCGACGAGGGCGGCGCGGTCGTGCTCGCCGGCGATTACAACGTGATCCCGACGGACCTGGACGTCTACAACCCCGCCCGCTGGGTGAACGACGCGCTCTTCCAGCCGGAGGTGCGGGAGGCGTTCCGGCGCCTCGTCGATTCGGGGTGGGCGGACGCCGTCCGCTCCCTGCACCCTACCGAGCGCATCTACACGTTCTATGATTACTTCCGCAACGCCTTCGGCCGGAACGCGGGGCTGCGCATCGACCACCTCCTGCTGAGCCCCGCGCTCGCCCCGCGCCTGAGCGCGGTGGGCGTCGACCGGGACGTCCGCGGCTGGGAGAAGTCCAGCGACCACGTGCCGACGTGGATCGAGATCGCGGACGCTTGACCGCCCAGCACATCGCAGGAACGCGCGTAGGGACGCAGGAGACAACTGCAATGGGAAGGCATCACCGGCGAGACCGCAAGCGACCGAGTAAACACTTCCTGAACGGAGCGCCTCACCTTACCTGCCTTGCCCCGATGTCTGGCGCGGTGTGAAGGAAACGGGCTCTCCTCGGCGATTCGATCCATCCAGTGTTCCGTCCGCCATGCGTGCGCATCGCCGCAGGCTGACTGCTCTACTGGATCCCGACGCACTCGTGCCCGAACATGGGAGAGTGCGGGACCGCGGCACAGCCCGTCTCCTTCACTCCGCGCCGCACGACGGTGAAGTCGCGGCTGTGGCGAGGCGCTTCGTTCAGGAAGTGGGGCGGTTCTTCGGGTGGGTGTTCCGCGCAAGGGGGAAACGGGGCGGCTCCCACGCTGGGGTCCGCCCCGGTTCGTGCGCCCGAACCGGCGCGCTACGACAGCGCGTCGCGCGTGCCGTCGGGACAGGTCACCTGCGCGCTCTAGCGGCGAACGGTCTCCTCCACCACGTGCTCCTCGGTCACGCGCGTCTTGCGGATGACGAGCTCCTCGCG
>JAUJMI010000267.1 GCA_030446945.1 Longimicrobium sp.
GCTGCAGGGGAACGCGCACGTGGAGCTGCTGGCGGTCGTGATGCCCCTCATCCGGCGCAGCCGCGCCTGCCTGCTGCGCGAGATCGAGGCGCTCACCTCCCGTCCCGAAACTCCGCTCGTGGACGCCGTCCGCGTGGAGGCGCTGTGCGCCAGGACCTTTGCGCACCGGCTGGTGCGCATGACGAGCCGCACCCTGGTGCTGGAGCTGAACGTGGCGCGGCTGCAGGGCCAGCTCCAGGGCGAAAGCCCCGCCGCCAGGTTCCGCAGCTTCGCGGACCGGCTGAAGCAGCCGGAGGTGGCGCTCGCGCTCTTCCGGGAGTACCCGGTGCTCGCCCGCCAGCTCTGCCTGGCCATGGACCAGTGGGTCACCACGAACCTGAGCTTCCTCCAGCGCCTCTGCGACGACTGGGAGGCGCTGCGCGAGCGATTCAGCCCCGATGCCGACCCGGGGCCGCTGGTGGACCTCGAGGGCACCGAGAGCGACCGGCACCGCGGGGGGCAGACGGTGCTGATCGCCCGCTTCGAGTCCGGCCTGCGGATCGTGTACAAGCCGAAGCCGCTGGGGGTGGACGTCCACTTCCAGGAGCTGCTTGTCTGGCTCAATAAGCGCGGGCAGCAGCCGGCGCTGCGGACGACAGCGACGCTGCAGCGGGGGAGCTATGGGTGGACCGAGTTCATCGTGCCGGCCGGGTGCGAGTCAGTGGAGGAGGTCACCCGCTTCTACCGCCGCCAGGGCAGCTACCTTGCGATCATGTACCTCATCCAGGCGACGGACTTCCACTTCGACAACATCATCGCGATGGGCGAGCACCCGGTGCTGGTGGATTTGGAATCGCTATTCCACCCGCACTTCCTGAACGAGGGACACAACGACGCCAGCGAGATGGCGAACCTGTTCCTGGGCAACTCGGTCCTTCGAGTGGGAATGCTTCCCGAGCGCTCGTGGAGCGACAACCGCTCTTCCGGGATCGACGTGAGCGGCCTGGGCGGCACGGCCAACCAGATCTCGCCCCGTCCGGCGCAATACTGGGCGGGGCTGGGAACCGACGAGATGCGCATCGACCGCAAGCCGGTGACGCTGGCCGGGGGCGTAAACCGTCCCACGCTGGGCGGTGCGGACGTGGACGTGCTGGAGTACTACGAGACGCTGGTGGAGGGCTTCCGCTTCACCTACCAGCTGCTCCTGGATCACCGCGACGCCCTCCTCGCCGACGGTGGCCCGCTCGCCGCCTTCTCCGCCGACGAGGTGCGGATCATCCTGCGGCCCACGCACCTGTACAGCCTGATGCAGCGCGAGAGCTACCACCCGGACATGCTGCGCGACGCGCTGGACCGCGACAGCTTCTTCGACCGGCTCTGGGTGAGCGTGGAGCACAGCCCTTACCTGGAGCGAGCCATCGCCGCCGAGCGCGAGGACCTCTGGCGGGAGGACTTTCCGCTCTTCACCACCCGCCCCGCCTCGGTGGACCTGTGGACCAGCGTCGGCGAGCGCATCCCGGACTACTTCCGCTCTTCGGGGATGTCACTGGTGCGGGAGCGCCTGGAAGGGTTCAGCGACGTGGACCTCCGGCGCCAGCTCTGGCTTATCCAGGCGTCGTTCACTGCGCTCTCGGTGGCCGGCGAATCGGCCATAATGCCCAGCTATCCGCTCGCCGAGCCGCGGGGCCCCGCTTCCCGCGAACAGCTCCTGGACGCCGCGCGCGCCGTCGGCGACCGGCTGGAGGAGCTGGCGCTGTGGGGGAGTGAGAGCGTGGCGTGGGTGGGGCTGCGGCCCATCCACGAACGCTACTGGAACCTGTCGCCGCTGGGCCCGGACCTGTACAGCGGCCTTCCCGGGATCGCGCTCTTCCTTTCCTATTTGGGGGAAGCGACGGGGGACGCGCGCTACCGGCGCCTGGCCGAGGGGACGCTTCCCACCATCCGCTTCCAGGTGGACAACGACCTGTGGCCGCGTGGCACCGTTGGGGCGTTCGGCGGCTGGGGCGGGCTGATCTACACCTACGCCCACCTCGGCTCGCTCTGGGACCGGCCCGACCTGTACGATCGCGCGGAGCAACTGATGGAGCTGCTGCCGAAGCGAGTGGCGGAGGATGATCGCTTCGACATCATCGACGGCGCGGCGGGGTGCCTGGCGAGCCTGCTGGCGCTGTACCGGGTGCGGCCCTCCGGGGCCACGCTGGCCGTCGCCATGCAGTGCGGCGACCGCCTCCTGGAAACGGCCATGCCCATGGGTGCCGGGGTGGGGTGGACCACGCCGCTGGGCACGCAGCCCCTGACCGGCTTCTCCCACGGAGCCGCGGGGATCGCCTGGGCGCTGCTCGCCCTGGCCGACGCGGCCGGGGAGCCGCGCTACCGCGAAGCGGCGCTCGCCGCGCTCGAGTACGAGCGTTCCCTCTTCTCGCCCGAGGTGCAGAACTGGCCGGACCTCCGCGAAGGGGAGGCGCCCTCCTCCTTCATCTGCGCCTGGTGCCAGGGCGCGCCCGGCATAGGGCTCAGCCGGGTGGCGATGCTGCCGTACCTGGACGGCGCGGAGCTCCGCGACGAGATCGGCGCGGCCGTCCGCACCACTCTCTCCACCGGGTTCGGGCGGAACCACTCGCTCTGCCACGGCGACTTGGGCAACCTGGAGTTCCTGCTGTCGAGCAGCCGCGCCGGCGGGAGCCAGGCCGGCGAGGTGGAGCGGTTGGGCGCCGCTATCCTGGAAAGCATCCAGCGCCACGGCTGGGTGTGCGGGGTTCCGCTGGGCGTGGAGACGCCGGGGCTGATGTCCGGCCTGGCGGGGATCGGGTATGGGCTGCTGCGGCTGGCCGCCCCGGACGCCGTGCCCTCCGTGCTGACGCTGGACCCGCCGCTGGCGAGGGCAGCCGCGGTGGATCGGCCGCTCACCCACTGAGAAAGGGCCCACCGTGCGCTACCTCTTCGCTTCCCTCTCCAGCTACGGCTTCCTGCTTCCCGCCATCGCGCTCGCGCGGGAGCTGGCGAGCCGTGGGCACGCGGTCGCCTTCGTGACGGACCCTTCCATGGGGCACGCCCTGCGGCAGGCCGGGATCGAGCGGATCCCGCGGGTGCCGGAGGACGGGCCCAGCTTCCGCATCGAGTTGGCGGGGCACCCGCTGGAGACGGTGCGCCAGGTGAAGTACCTGGAGCACGCCGTGGAAGCGTTCGCGCCGGACGTGCTGGTGGGGCACGAGCTCGCGCTCGGCCCGCTAGTGGCGGGGGAGCGCCACGGCCTGCCCACAGCGGTGTTGGGGCTGGCGGCCTTCATCTGGCCCAGCGACGCCCGCACGGTCCGCGAAGTCCCAAGCTACTACAACTGGGTGGTGGAGAGGCACGAGGGGTTCATGGACTCGTACCGCCTCACCCGCGAGACCTTCCACCTTCCGCCCCGCAACTTCGAGGGGCACCAGGCGAACCCGTTCGTGGGCGACCTCTTCCTCCTCCGCTCAATCCCCGGGCTGGAGGGGCAGGTGGAGGCCCTCCCTCCCCAGGTCCACCTGGTGGGCGACGTGTCGGCGGGGAGCACGAACGCCGAGCCTGAGCTGCTGGCCTGGCTGGCCGAGGCGAGGGCCGCCGGCGCGCCGGTGCTGTACGCCCAGCCGGGGCGGTTCTTTGAAAAGCAGGGGTTCTGGGAGCCGCTGGCGGGCGCCCTGGCCGGGCAGCCGGTGCGCGTGGCCGCCTCAGTCGGCCGGATGGACCGCAAGACCAGCAGCATCCCCGGCAACTTCTTCGTGCGCGACCACGTGCCGCAGGAGGTGGTGCTTCCCCACGCCGCCGCAGTCCTGTGCACCAGCACCACCACGGCGGTGCTGGGCGCTCTGAGGCACGGACTGCCGCTGCTCCTGGTGCCCGGCGGCGGGGGCGGCGAGCAGACCGACCTGGCCATCCGCTGCAAGCGCGCGGGCGTGGCGTACAACATGAAGCCGGCGGAGGTCACGCCCGAGACGCTCGGCGCGCGCATCGCGGAGCTGCTTGCCCCGGACACCGCCGTCCGCCGCAGCGCGTTGCGCATGAAGCAGGCGTTCGCCGCGGCGGGCGGTGCCCCGAGGGCGGCGGACCTGCTGGAGCGGCTGGGGCGGGAGCGCGCGCCCATCCTGCGCGACGACCCGGCCGCTACCGCGGTGGTGTAGACATCGACGCCCCGCATTCCGGCACCGCCGGCCGTGGGACGAGCTTCCCTTTCTCTCCGCTACCGTTTTCTCCGATGATGGACGACGTGGGCGCAAGGCGCGTGGCCGCCGACCTGAGGCGCCAGGTGGCGGGCGAGGTGCTCGACGCGGCGGAGGCGCTGGTCCCGTACTGCTCCGACTACGGGAAGGTGGTGCACCGGACACCGCTGGCCGTGGTGCGGCCGCGCGGCCCGGACGACGTCGCCGCCGTGGTGCGCTACTGCGCGCTGCACGGCCTGCCCGTGGCGCCGCGCGGGGCTGGCCACGCGGCGGGGGGGCAGGGGCTGGCCGAGGGCGGGGTCGCGCTCGACCTGTGCACCCTGAACCGCATCCACGAGATCCGCCCCCCCGAGCTCTGGTTCGAGGCCGACGCCGGGGTGCTCTGGGCCGGCGTGCGCGACGCCGCCGCGCCACTGGGGCTCTCGCCGCGGGTGCTGACGGGCTACCCGCACGTGTCGCTGGGCGGCACGCTCTCGGCCGGCGGGTGGGGACCCTCCTCCTTTAGGCGCGGTGCGCAGGTCGACAACTGCCTTGAGCTGGAGGTGGTGACCGGCACGGGCGAGCGGGTGCGCTGCTCGCCCGAGGAGGAGGCGGAGCTGTTCGGTCACGCGCTGGGCGGGATGGGGCAGTTCGGGATCATCACCCGCGTGCGGGGCCGTCTGCGGGCGCACGGCCCCGCCCTTCGCACCTGGACGCTCACCTACCCGGATCTGGGCGCGCTGCTAGACGACGGCGACCGGCTGATGGAGGACGGCCCGGCCGACCACGTGGAGGGCTTCGTCGCGCGCACGGAGGGCGGCGGCTGGAAGTACTCTTTCGATGTCTCCATGGAGGCGGAGAGCCATGCCGCCATCCGAGACGACGGCGTCCTCGCGCCGCTCCGGTTCGAGCGCTGCGAGCAGGTGCGCGACCGCACCACGCTGGCCTTCACCCGCGACCTCCCGCTGGAGCCCGAGTGGCCGGGGATCACGCACCCGGGTGTGGTGACCTTCCTTCCGCGGTCGGCGGCGCGCGAGTACATCGAATACTGCCTGGAGCACCTCCCCCTGGCTGTGCTGGGCGGGCCGGAGGCAACCCTGCGCCTGTGGCCGGTGTGGCGCCACAGCTCCCGCATGCCCATGATGCGGGCGCCCGCCGAGGGCCGGATGGTGATGCTCTTTATCGCCCCCACGCTCCCGGCGCGCCTGCTGCCGGCGGGTCTGTCGCTGCTGGGAAAGGCCAGCGACCTGGCCCTGCAGCTCGGCGCGAAGCGGTACATCGCCACCTGGACGCACTTCGACCTGGACCGCTGGCGGATGCACTTCGGCGAGTACTGGCCGCGGATCAACGAGATCAAGCACCGCTACGATCCGTGCGGGATCTTCAACCCGCACTTCATCGAATACG
>JAUJMI010000268.1:0-3329 GCA_030446945.1 Longimicrobium sp.
GCGGCGCGGCGCTCCGTTCAGGAAGTGGATGTCTCCGCGTCTCCGGGTGAGGCCACGCAGTTCAGGCGCTGGCGACGCAGTTCTTCCCCTGCGCCTTCGCGGCGTACATCGCGGAATCGGCGTGGCGCAGGAGGATCGATTCGCGGTCGTGCACCGTGCCGCCCCAGTCGCCCGCGCGGTACGCCGCCACGCCCAGCGAAGCCGTGATCGCGCCGCGAAGGAAGAGCGGCGGAAGATCCGGCCCGTACTCGCGGTCCAGGTACGTCGCCTCGGCGACGGAGGCGCGCACGTGCTCCGCGACGACGATCCCCTCGGTGAGCGTGGTCGAGGGGAGCCCGATCACGAACTCGTCGCCGCCGTAACGGCAGAGGATGGCGCTCTCCCAATCTACCACGCGCCGGAGGAGGAAGCCGACCTCACGGAGGACGCGGCTTCCCGCCAGGTGGCCGTAGCTGTCGTTGACGCGCTTGAAGTGGTCCAGGTCCATGAACACCAGCACGCACTCGCCCTGCTCCTCGTCGGTGTCGGCGATCATCTCGCCGATCCGCACGTGCATCCACCGGTCGTTGTATAACCCGCTCAGGTCGTCGCGCTTGGCGAGCTCGTTGGCGCGTTTGGCGTCGAGCGCGTTCTGCAGGGTGGACGAGGTATAGCCGGCAAAGATCTCCAGCACCGCCAGGTCGTGCCGCGAGAAGGCGCCGCCTCCCTCACGGTTCGCCAGCTCGATCGCCCCGCACACTGTGCTCCCGATGGTGATGGGGACGGCGACCACCGAGTGCGTGGGGCCCGCGCCGCCGGAAAGGTGCGGGCGCCCGGAGCGATAGACCTCCCTCGCAAGGGCGCCGGGCGCCGGCGACTGCCCCGGGAGCGTCTCCGCGTGTGCGCCGAACGCGGCCACCACGAACAGGTCGTTCGCGGCGCGGTCCTCCACCTTGCGCAGCGGATCGTCCAGAAAGACCGCGCCGGACTCGGAGGGCACCAGCTCACACGCCCTCTCCAGGATCTGGCGGAGCTCCGCCTCCAGGTCGATCTCCAGGAAGCGGCTCCCGGCCTTCTGGCGCTGGAGGAAGCGCTCCAGCTCGCGGCCGGCCAGCGCGTGGATCCGGGGCATGGGCGCGCCGCGCGCGAGCTTCACCCGCGGGGTCGTGTCGGACCGGACTTCGGTCATGGGGCGGGGCTGAGGAGCACGTCGGGCACGCGTACTGTGGACGGACTGGGCGGATCACCGCCAGCGGACCGGTCGAGGTTAATCATGGGCACTGCGCGGCATTTGCGCGAGGGGCCGAACCCGGGAGGACGGCTGATGCACAATGCTCGCCGTGCGGTGTCGGCAAAGGCCGGGGGCTGCGACGTTGCATGGGGGACGCACCGCGCGTATACTGCAAACACCCGCAAAACATAATTGTCCGGCTTCGCCCCCGCTCCGCACCCGCACTCCCCCCGTTTTTTCCGATGAGCGACACTCCCGACAACGCTCTTCCCGTCAGCGTGCTGATCGTCGATGACGAGGAGCTGCTGGTCAAGAGCTGCGGCCAGATCCTGTCCAGCGAGGGGTACGCCGTCTACAGCGAGGGACGCGGCCGCAACGCGATGGAGGTCGTTCGGCGCCACCACCCGGACGTGGTGCTGACGGACCTGATGCTTCCCGACATGGACGGGCTCGCGCTCCTCAAGGAGATCAAGAAGCTCGCACCCGAGACGCTGGTGGTGATGATCACCGGCTTCGCCACCGTCGATTCCAGCGTGGAGGCGATCCGCGCCGGCGCGTACGACTACATCCCCAAGCCCTTCACTGCCACGCAGCTGCGCATCCTCATCGGGCGCGCGGCGCAGCAGGTGCGGCTGGTGCGCGACAACGCGCAGCTCCGCGACCAGCTCAAGCGCCATTACAGCTTCGAGAACATCGTCGGCACCAGCGACGCCATCCAGAAGGTCTTCTCGGTCGTCAGCCGCGTGGCGCCCACGGACGCCAGCGTCTTTATCTCCGGCGAGAGCGGGACGGGGAAGGAGCTGATTGCGCGCGCCATCCACACGAACAGCCGCCGTTCGGCGCGGCCGTTCATGGCCATCAACTGCGCGGCCCTTCCGGACCACCTGCTGGAATCGGAGCTCTTTGGCCACGAGAAGGGCGCCTTCACCGGCGCCGACGTGCAGCGGCGGGGGCTGCTGGAGGTGGCGAGCGGCGGGACGTTCTTCATGGACGAGATCTCCGAGATGAGCATGGAGCTGCAGGCCAAGCTCCTCCGGGTGATCCAGGAGCGCCGCATCCGCCGGGTCGGCGGCGAGAGCGAGATCTCCATCGACGTGCGCTGGGTCTCGGCCACCAACCGCGACCCGGACCAGGCGGTGCGGGACGGCGTCCTGCGCCAGGACCTCCTCTACCGGCTGAACGTCGTCCCCATCCGCCTCCCCGCGCTCCGCCAGCGAAAGGAGGACATCCCCGCGCTGGCGCAGCACTTCCTCCGCCGCTTCGCGCAGGAGTACGGCCGCGACAACCTCCGCTTTTCCGCCGAGGCGCTGCGGGAGCTGTCGGAGTACGACTTCCCCGGCAACGTGCGCGAGCTGCAGAACGTGGTGGAGCGGATCGTCTCGATGTGCCTTCCGGGCCAGGAGATCGGCCTTGAGGAGATGCCCGAGGAGCTGTCGCAGCGGGGCGGGGGTGGCGCGGGCGGGGTGCGCCCCATGAACATCTTCAACGCAGACCAGCCCTTCCACCACGCCAAGACGGACGCCATCACGGTCTTCGAGAAGGAGTACCTCCAGGACCTGCTGAAGCGCCACAACGGCAACATCTCGCAAGCCGCCCGCACCGCCGGCATCGACCGCAAGACGATCCACCGCATGCTCTCGAAGTACAACCTGGAGAGCCGCGTCCGCGAGTAGGACGCCGGGTGCGTGGTAAATGCAAAGGGGGGCGGACACGGTGTGTATCCGCCCCCCTTTGCGGTGGCTCAAATTTTCTGTGGCGAGTGAACTCGCGGCAACGACACCACCTCCATCAGCGCCCGCGTCGCCGCCTCCGGATTTTCCGCGTGCATGACAGCGCTGATGACGGCGACGCCCGCGGCCCCGGCGTGGACCACCGGGGCGGCATTGTCCGCGTGGATGCCGCCGATGCCGACGATGGGGATGCGGACGCAGGCGGCCACCTCGGCGATGCGGGCGGTGCCGATGGGAGGGCCCGCATCGGCCTTGCTGGCGGTGCCGTAGACCGGGCCGACGCCGAGGTAGTCGGCCCCGTCGCGCTCAGCCTGGCGGGCGAGCTCCACGCTGTCGGCGGACATCCCCAGGAGGAAGCCGGGGGGGACGATGCGGCGCGCGGCGGCCAG
>JAUJMI010000268.1:3429-5545 GCA_030446945.1 Longimicrobium sp.
GTGCGCGTGAAGACGTGCGTGCCGTTGGGGCGCGCCACGAAGTACAGGAAGTCGCCCGGCGCCGGGTTGAGCGTCGCCTGGATAGCGCCCGCGCTGGGGGAGGCGATGGGGCCGGGCGGGAGCCCGGCGTGGGTGTAGGTGTTGTACGGGCTGGTCCGTACGGAGTCGATGTCGCGGTACAGGAGCCGCGCGCGGTTGCCGCCGAGCGCGTACTGCACCGTGGGGTCGGCCTGGAGCCGCATCCCGACTTTGAGGCGGTTGTGGTACACGGAGGCGATGGTGGGCCGCTCGCTCCACACCTTGGCCTCGCGCTCCACGATGGACGCCAGCGTCACCACCTGCCGCTCGTCCATCCCCAGCGCCTGCGCGCGGGCACGCATGGCGGGGGTCCACACGCGGCGGTAGCGGCCGACCATCGCGTCCACCATGCGGTCGATCGGCGTGCCGAGGGGGAAGACGTAGGTGGCGGGGTAGAGGTAGCCTTCCAGCGTGGGTCCGGGCACCGTGCGCCGCTTCGCCGCGTTTTCGCTGGAAAGGAGCTTCAGCGCGCTGTCCGCAGGGATGCCGGCGGCCTTGGCGAGGCGCGGGGCGATCTGCATGACCGTCCACCCCTCGGGGATCACGACGCGCGTCTTGACCACGTCGCCGGTGGTCAGCTTGCGGAGGATCTCGGCCCACTCGGTGCCGCGCTGCATCTCGTAGATCCCCGGCTGGATGCGCGCCGCCGCACGCTTGCCGCGCGCGTACAGCTTGAACCTCGTCGCGGACTTCACGATCTGGCGCGCCTGCAGCGTGTCCGCGACGGTGGAGAGCCCGCTGCCGGCGGGGACGGTGAAGCGCACCGGGGGGCCGGAGGGTCCGCCGCCGCAGGCCGCCAGGAGGATCAGGGCGATGAGAGCCGCGCAGTGGCGGATGTGTGCGTGCGTCACGGTTCGGGCTGCTGGGCCGCCTGGTTGCGGCGGAGGGTGAGGAAGCCTTCCAGAATCAGCGCGGCGGCCTCGGCGTCGATGCGCCCCTTCTCCTCGCGCTGGCTCTTCTTGAGTCCGCTGCCGCGCACGTTGCGCTCGGCGATGATGGAGGTCATGCGCTCGTCCATCCAGTGCACGGGCAGCTGCGTGCGGCGCTCGAATTCGGCGCCGAACGCGCGCACCTCGGCCGTCCACCCGCTCTCCTCGCCGCTCAGCTCCAGAGGCAGCCCGATCACCGCCTCGTCCACCTCGCTCTCCGCGATGATCCGCTGGATCTCCCGCCACGGCGGCCTCTTCCCCATCCGCCGTTGCAGCGTGGGAAGCGGCGTCGCGATCGTCCGCGTCGGATCGGAGACCGCGACCCCGATGCGGCGCTCGCCGTAATCCAGGGCTAGGGTGCGGGGCATTGAGGCGACGGTGCGGGTGAAGGATCGGTGAGCGAAAGTGCCTAGTGCCTAGTTCCCGGGCCGCAGTTACTGAGCACTTGGCACTGGGCAGTAGGCACTGCTGTTCCGAAACCTACACCCCGCACCCCGAAACACAAACGGCCCGCCGGGTGGCGGGCCGTGCGCGGGGCGTGCGGCGGATCAGCCGAGGCGGGCGAGGGCGTCGTCCAGCGAGGCGCCGGTGCTCAGCGACTGGTAGACGGCGCCCAGCGTCTCGCCGGCCCCGAAGAGGAGGCGTGTGAGGCCGCCGCCCATGGGGACCTCCATTACCACCACGGCGCCGCCCGCGATGCGGCCCAGCAGGTCGGTGAAGATGCCGGTGGAGATGTGCGAGCCCTGGGGGCCGCCGTCCGCGCCGCTCTCGATCCACTCCACCAGGTCCAGCGCGCCCACGCCGGGGTGGATGCGCCGGTGCTCCACGCGGCCCCAGCCCAGCCGCTCGAAGTACGCGCTCGCCGTCTGCCAGAACCGCTCGGGGTCCAGCGCGTACGGGTCCGCGCCTCCGCCGGCGTGCGAGACGTGCTCGCGCAGGCCGGAGTCCACCGCGCCCCCCAGCTCGAAGCCGACCTCGCGCAGCAGCGTGACGGCTTCCAGCGGCTCGCGGTCGCGGACGAGGGCGCGCCGCACGGACGAGAACAGCTCGGCGGGGACGTGCACGAAACGGGCGGTGGCGTTCATGGCAGGTCGGGTGTGGCGGGGAAG
>JAUJMI010000269.1 GCA_030446945.1 Longimicrobium sp.
CTGTGACTTGCAGGTCCCTCCCTGTTCTCCGGTGTGATGCTTTTTTCTGTTGTTGTGGCGAGTGTCGCGCGGCTGCAACAGGTGCCGTCGCGAAGGGTGACGCAGGTGCGCCCGGCACGAAGGCTGACATGGTGTGAGGGTGATGCGGGACCCGCGGGGGCTCCAGGCCCCGTCCGACCCGTCGGGCCGCAAGGCGTTACTGGTCCTGCCGGACCGCAGGGAGAGGTAGGCGCCGCGGGCTCCAAGGGTGAGACTGGCGCTACTGGCGGTCAGCGCTCGCGGGGCGCCGCGGGCGTGGACGGCAAGGACGGAGTGGTGGGGCCCGCCGGCCCTGCCGGCAAGGACGGAGCGCCGGGCGCCGCGGGCGCGGACGGCAAGGACGGAGCGCCGGGCGCCGCGGGTGCCCTGGGCGTGGACGGCAAGGGTCCCAGGTGCACGGATCACACCTGTTGCGCCAGCGCCACACCTGGTGCGTCAGGAGTGCCGTACGCGTGCCCGGCTGCTGCTTCGGAGCAACGGTCTCGCGCCCGCGCGACGGGTGTGATAACGTGTTAAGTCGCGAAAGGAAGCGACACTCAGGCATGTACGCCTCACCTGCAGCGCGCCCGCGTCGCTTCTCGTGTTGACGGCTCCGGCGGCGGAGGCGAGCTTTCCACGCATCCTCTTTACGGCAACTTCCGGCGGCGAGCCGCATCATGCAAGACGAGCTCATCCGGCAGATCGAGGAAGCGACGGACGACGCCTACCAGGTCGTGGGCCAGCTCGGCACGGGCGAGGCTCGCCCCGGTTTCCTCGCGCGTGAGCGCGAGACGGGCACTCTGGCCGCCTTCTCGCTGATCGGCGACGAGCTGCGCATCCTCTCCCGCCTCGACACCGCCGTCCCCACCGACGGAAGCAGCTGCGCCACCTGCCGCGCCCCGCTCGCCGCCTGGACGGACGCCTGCCCCTCGTGCGGCGCCCGCATCGTTGGCGACGAGTTCCCCGACACCCCCGAAGCCCGCGACGTGCTCCTCGCCGAGGTACGTACCGCCAGCCGAGGCGAGTACGACGTCCTCGGCGCGATGGACGGCGCCGCCGGCACCGTCTACTTTGCACGCGAGTTGGAGGGCGGCCGCCTCGTCGCCCTGGCTCTCCTGGCCGAGGACGAGGAGGATGACGCCTGCTCCCTGACCGCCACCTGGCTGGCCCCCTCCGCCTCGGCCCCGCGCCCCGCCCACACCCCTGCGGGGCCGGCCGCCGTCTCTCCCGCCCCTTCCCTTCCGCTCCCCGACCCCGCACCGCGTCCCAACTGGCTCAAGCGTCTCCTCGGCCTCGCCGGGCTCGTCGCCATCCTCCTGATCGTCCTCGCCTACGTGTATAACGCCCCCCGGCTCTCCCCCGCCGCCACCTTCCCGCCCCCCGCCGCCGCGCGGTAACCGGCCTCCCACCCGGATCCATCCCCCGAGTCCGCGCAGGCGGACTTTGTGCCTTCTGATGCCGCGAGTTCACTCGCCCCGGCCAGCAGGGATCGAGGCAGGGCAGCGGCGGCATACACGCAGGTCTGCCCCTACAGGATCGGTGCGTGGGGCGGCAGTCGAGGCAGGGCGAGGGCGGGCGCGATGAATCGCGCCCCTACAGATCCGTGCAACCGGCAGGCGAGTGTAAGAGCCGGGGGTGAGGGCCCCTCCACCCCATCCGGGGTATCTCCTCCTGTACCCTAGTCTCCACCCGCCCCGGCCCAGCCGACCGATGGACACGCCCGCCAGAGTGCTCGGCCAGACCGTGCGCACCGCATCCGAGATCAACAGCGAGCTGCGCCGCGAATTCGACCGGGCGCTGTACGCCCACCACGGCACCCAGTCGCGCCCCGATCCCGTCCTCGCTACGCTCTTCCACACGCTCTCGGTGCAGATCGCGCGCGTGTACGACGAGGCGGAGAGCGTCTTCCCCGCCACCGTGCTGGACGACCTGGTGGGGGTTCTGGGGATGCCGCCGCGCCTCGCCCACCCCGCCCAGACCGTCGTCCACTTCACGCGCATCGACCAGCGCGAGCGGATCACGCCCGAGACGGAGCTGTTCGGCGCCACGCGCACCGGCGAGCAGGTCGGCTTCGCGCCGGACGAGTCGATCGAGATCGCGCCCACGCAGCTCGTATTCGCGGCGGTGTTCGAGGACGGGCGCCTCCACGCCGTCCCCGGCGCGCGCGTGGCCGGCGGCCCGCCCGTCCCGCCGGGCAGCACCTCGCTCGCCTGCTGGAAGAGCCCGCCCGCGCTCTACCTCGCCCTGCGCGCCGATGCGCAGCACCTGGGCGGCATGGGGCTCTACGTCGACACCTCCGCCGACAACCCCGCCGTCGCCGCGGCGCTGGCGCGCAGCCCGTGGCAGCTCCTGGACCGCGCGGGGTGCGTGTGGGAGGAGGGTATGCTGCGCGGCCGCACCGGACGCGGCGGCGTGCAGCGCCTGTCGTGGCTCGACGATCCCGCGCCCGACCACGCCCCGGACGCTTCCCTGTCACGTGTGCTGCGCCTGGACGACGGCGTGTATGGCGGCCAGCTCTGGATCTTCCCCCACGTGCCGCCGGAGCGCCGCGCGCTCTGCACCCTGCCCCCCGGGATGGAGGACGCCGCGCGCAGACTCCTCCCGGAGGGCCACGCCGGCGCCCTCGACGAGCCGCTGGCGTGGGTGCGCGTTCCCCTGCCGGCAGGCGTCGATGGCGTGGCGGACGCGGTGCAGCGCGTGGTCGTCAACTGCGTCACCGCCTCCAACGTGGAGGTGTGGAACGAGCAGGTCCTCTTCGACCGCGCCGGTCACGTGGTCACGCTCGCCCCCGAGGGCCATGCCGGCCGCCACGTCATGGGCATCCTCAGCGTCATCGGCGAGGCGGCTACGCCGTACGCCGAGGAGTCCGAGGTAACGGCGCCGCTCACGCACGGACGCTACCGCTACCGCGCGGGCGAGCTGGAGTTCAGGCCGGCGCGCGGGCCCACCGGCCGCATGGACGGCTACGCGATGGCGCGCCTCCTCTTCTGCGACGCGGACCGCGCCAACGGGATGGAGGGGGGCGACCTGCGCCGCATCGCCTCCTCGCTTTCCAACGCGACCGCGCAGGTCACCAACCTGACGGTCACACGCGGCGGATGCGCGCCGCCCCCGTTCGCGCCCGCCCGCACCCGCTTCGCCGAGCTCCTGCGCACCCGCGAGCGCGTGGTGACCGCGGCCGACATCGACGTGGCGACACGCGCCTTCGAGCCGCGCGTGCGCTCCGTGCAGGTAGAGGGCGGCTCCGAGCTCCACGACGGCGCCCTCCGCCGCGTGGAGGTCGTCACCGCCTTCGTGGACCCCGCCGAATTCGCGGATCCCCAGGCCGAGGTGATCCGCCTGCGCGGACAGCTCCAGCGCCACCTGCAGGAGCGCGCCATCCTGGGCCAGCAGGTGCGCGTGGCCGTCGAGTTCGGCTGGGGCGACGGATGAGCGTGATGCCCGACCTGTGCCGCCCCCGCCGCGGCATCCGGCAGCGGGTGGATGCCGCCGTCGCCTCGCTTCTTCACCTGGGCGTGGATGCCGGGCGGATCGTGGTGGAGAGCGCCGGTCCCGGGTGGGCGGCGGGAGTGGTGGCGCGGCAGGACCCCGCGCCCGGCACTCCCATCACCGGGCGCACGCGCGTGGTGCTGGCGGTGGGCGGGGCGGGGGCGCTGGACACCCTCCCCTTTCCCCTGCGCGACGCCCACGACGACGAGCTGCGCACCGACCGCCTCCTCGCCCTCGCGGACAACCCGGTCCTCAAGCTGGGGATCTTCATCCGTCGCGCGGGCGGCTTCCTCGCGCTGCGCCGCGACGATTCCGTGGCCGCGCTGCGCTGGATCGAGGAGATCTTCGGCCTCTCCGCCGCGCCCTGGCCGCGCGCCCTCTGGTTCTCCGTCGCGCGCCTCCTCCCCACGCTGCACCGCGTCGCCGGCCGCCCCGAGGCCGTCCCCCTCGCCCTCGCCCTCGTCTTCGACCTCCCCGTCGCGGAGGTCCGGATCGTCAGCGCTCCAACGCAGCGTAGCACCGGAGCAGTGACTCGCCTCGGCGGTGAGAACGCCCGTCTGGGCGTGGACACGGTTCTCGACGGCCCCGCGCCGGACGACCCCGCCCTCCAGGTGCACATCGGCCCTATCCCGCTGTCCGCCTACCTGGAGCACACCAAGCCCGCGCGCCGCGCGCAGCGGGACGCGCTGTACCGCCTCGTCCTCCCCACGCACCTCTCCCGCGTGGAAGAGCGCTGGACTGTGGGTGATCCCCGCACCGGCTCACGCCTCGGCGAGGGCCACGAACCCCCCGTCCTCGGCGTCAACTGCTATCTCGCCTCGACTTCCTGAACGGAGCGCCTCCCGGTACCTGCCTTACTCGGATCTTTGACGTGAAGGAAACGACCTCCGCCACGCATTGCGATCCAGCCAATGTTCGATCCGATGTGCCTGGCGGATGGCGTGAGCGGAATGCCTCCTACCCATGCTGACCTCGAACGGAGCTTCGGCGGTGGGGCGCACCCTCGGCCCCTGAGTACTTGGGCCCGAACATGGGATAGGGCGGTGCACAACCCAGAGCCCGTCTCCTTCACTCCGCGCCATCCGCCCGCGAAGGTCAACGTGCGGTGCAGCGCTCCGTTTAGGAAGTGGATTGGGTTCACCGCAGGCGCTCAGCACTTGGCACTCCGTTCCGAGCGCAACCCACCAGCCACCGCACGCACCGGTTTACCCCGGAAGCGGCCGACCCGCGGATCCGGGGTATCTCGTTTCATGGGGCGCTCGCATCCGGGTCCCGACTGGACGACAACCGCGATCTCGGCGAGGGAGTTTGAGCGTGCGCGATGGGCTGAAGTCGGTCAACTGGACCACGGGGATGCTGCTGACCCCCGATCACTTCCGGCGGCAGGACGACTTCGTGGAGGGCTCCTTCGGGTGGCTGCTCCGCTACTGCACGCCGGGGAGCGGGCTGGTGGGGGGCGGCGTGCGCGTGGACGGCGCCCACCGCGTCCTCGGCACCTGCGACCCGCACGTGGAGGTCAGCGACGACGGCGCCACCGTGCGTGTGTCCGTGGTGCAGGCGCGCGGCATCACCCCGGACGGCGAGCCGGTAGAGGTGGACCGCGGCAGTGTGGTGAGCGGCGACTTCGCGCGCGGCGAGCTGGCGGGCGCCATCGAGCTCCTCGTCTACCTCAACGTCACGGGGGAGCGCGAGGCGGACCCGGAGAGCATCGGGCGCGACGCGGCCAACCCCAGCCAGGCCGCCGCCCGGCGCCCGCGCCTCCAGCTCCTCCTGGGCGCCGAGGCGGACGAGGCGGTCAGCTCGCTCGTCGTGGGGCGTATCCGCCGCGCGGCCGAGACGCTTCACTTCGAGGTGGACGGCGCCTTCATCCCTGCCTGTGCCAGCGTGGCCGCGCACTCCGCCCTGCACGCGGCGTGGGCGCGCATCCACGCGGAGGTGGTGCACCTCTCCGGAAGGTTCGCGCAGCTGCATCGCATGGCGGCGCGCTACGTGGACCAGGTGGCGCGCCGCGGCGTGGACACGCGCGCCG
>JAUJMI010000270.1 GCA_030446945.1 Longimicrobium sp.
ACGCGCGTGAGCACCAGCGCCGCCACAAGGCCGGCCAGCACGCCCCACGCGGTCAGCCCCAGCGTCCACTTCATCACCATGCGCAGCACCGAGGGCGCCTCCGCGCCGAGCGCCATGCGGATGCCGATCTCGCGCGTGCGCCACGCCACCGTGTACGAGATGACGCCGTATATCCCCAGCAGGGCCAGGCCGAGGGCCGCCGCGCCGAACACCGCCGTGAGGATGGCGAACATGCGCGGCTCCGCGATGGTGCCCGCCACCAGCTGCCGCAGCGTGGTCACGCCTACGATGGGCTGGTTGGGCGCCACCTCGTGGATGGCCGCCGTCACCGCGCCGGTCAACGCCGCGGGGTCGCCCTGGGTGCGCACGAACAGCTTGGTGGCGCTGCGGGAGAAGGGACCGTTCATCGACACGTACATGGCCCCGCCCGGCTCCGCCGCCAGCCCCTCAGTGCGCACGTTGTCCGCGACGCCGATCACCGTCAGGTCGGACTCGATGGGCTCGAAGCGGAGCGTCTTGCCGATGGGGTCCTGCCCCGGCCACAGACGCGCGGCGAGCGAGCGGTTGACGACCGCGCTCAGCCGGTCGCGCTCCATGGACTCGCTGAAGTCACGCCCGCGCAGCAGGCGGATACCCAATGCGCGGAAGTAATCGGGCGTCACCATGAAGAGTCCCGCGTCGGGCTTGACCTCCACCCCCGGGCGGTCGTTCAGGCCAAAGGTGTAGGGCTCCCCGCCGCCGTGCAGCGGAAGCGTCTTGCTGGCGCCCACGGCCACCACGCCGGGAACCTGCCGCACCCGCTGCAGGATGCGGTTGCGGTACTCGATCCGCTCCATCGCCCCGCCCTCCATCTCCGGCGGGGAGACGCTCATCGTCAGCACGTTCTCGGCGCGGAAGCCGGGGTCCACGCTGGCCAGGCGCCAGAGGCTCTTGAGCATGAGCCCGGACCCCATCAGCAGCACGACGGCCAGCGCGGTCTCGGCCACCACGATGCCGTTGCGGGCCGCGGCGCGCTCGCGCCCCTCGCTGCCGCCGCGCCCGCCGCCGCGCAGCGCCTGCCCCGGCTCGCCGCGGGAGGCGCGGATGGCGGGCCACGATCCGAACACGGCCGCGGTCCCCAGCACCGCGGCCAGGGCGAACGCCGCCACCCGCGCGTCGGGGCGGATGTTGTCGGCGCGCGGCAGGTCGCCCGCGCCCAGTGCCACCAGCCAGTCGACCCCCATCAGCGCCAGACCGAAGCCCAGCAGCCCCCCCGCCGCCGCCAGCAGGAAGCTCTCGGCGAGGTGCTGGCGGATCAGCCGCCCGCGCTTCACCCCCAGCGCCACGCGGATCGCCGTCTCGCGGCTGCGCGCGGTGCTGCGCACGAAGAGGAGGTTGGCCAGATTGGCGCAGGCGATCAGCAACACCAGCACCACGGCGCCCAGGAGCACCAGGAGCGCCGGCCGCACCCGCCCCAGCAGCGCGTCCGAAAGCGGAACCACGGCCGCCGAGCTCCACCCCTCATTGGTGGCCGGGTACTGGCGGGCCAGCCCGGCCAGTGCGGCGTCCGTCTTCTTGCGGACTGCGGCGAGCTCGGCGCCCGGCGCCAGCCGCCCCACCACCGTCATGAAGCGGCTGTCGCGCGACCGGCCGATGTCGTCGGGCCCGAACACGGAGAGGGGGATCCAGGCATCCACCTCGCGCGCCGGATACTGGAAGGAGCGCGGCATCACCCCCACCACGGTGAACGCGTCGCCGTCCAGCTGCACGCGCCTCCCCACGATCGAGCGGTCCCCGCCGTAGCGACGCGTCCACAGGCCGTGGCTCAGCACGATGGCCTTCGGCCCGCCGGCCACGCCCTCCTCCGTGCGCAGGGTGCGCCCCACCTCGGCGGCCACCCCCAGCGCGGGGAAGAACTCCTTGGTGACGAAGGCGCCGGAGAGGACGGCCGGCTCGCCGTCGCCCATCAGGTTCATGGTGCTGTTCCCCGGCGCGTACCAGAAGCCGCCGAGCTGGGCGAACTCCGGCACCGCGCGCTGCAGGTCCAGGAAGTCCGGCTCGGAAAAGGTCCCGTCCGTGACGCCCTCGCCCGCGTTGACGTGCTTGAGCTCCACCAGCCGCTCCGGCGCCGCGTACGGCAGCGGGCGCAGCAGGACGCCGTTGACGACGGTGAAGATGGCCGTGCTGGCCCCGATCCCCAGCGCCAGCGTCAGCACGGCGATGGTGGTGAAGCCCGGGCTGCGCAGCAGAGTGCGCAGCGCGTAGCGAAGGTCCTGGATCAGCGAGTCCATGGGGGAGCTACTCCTCGTAGTTTCGAATCAGGGGCTAGTTCCTAGTGACTAGTCCTTTTGTGTGCCCAGACCACGGGTTCTTTGTCCTCCTGAAGAGAGCCGCCCTCCCCTGCATCCGCGGTGCGCTCCGCACTTCTGCGGCGACCGAAGGATCTAGCCGGCGAGGCAAGAGGCCCGTCGGTCACGACAGATCCCTCGGCACGCGCAGTAGATCCTTCGCTGAGCGCCCAGGTGTGGAGCGGGGGAGAGGACGCAGAAGCTCGCTCAGGGTGACAAAAGAACGGCAGGCCCTGGTTCACCGCCCACCCACGCACCCACGCACTGCCGTTTACTAGGCACCAGGCACTAGGCACCGAGCCCTGCCGTTCCCTACTCCGACCTCAGCGCCGCCATCGGATCCACCCGCGCGGCGCGGCGGGCGGGGAGCCACGAAGCCAGCAGCGCCACCGCCAGCAGGAGCGCGGGGACGGCCGTAAAGGTGAGCGGGTCCGTCGCGCTGACGCCGTACAGCAGGCGGGCGAGGAGGCGCGTGGCCCCGGCGGCGAGCAGCAGTCCGATCGCCGCGCCGAGCGCCGTGATCTTGAAGCCGTGGCGCACCACCATGCGCACGACGTCGCCGGCGCGCGCGCCGAGCGCCACGCGGACCCCGATCTCGCGCGTGCGCTGGCCCACCTGGTACGCCAGCACGCCGTAGATGCCGATGCACGCCAGCAGCAGCCCCAGCACCCCGAACCCGCCGATGAAGAAGGCGGCCAGGCGCTGCGGGAAGAGGTTGACGCCGATCAGCGACTCCAGCGCCATCGCCTGCTCGGGGGCGACGTTGGCGTCCATCGCCTGCAGCTCGCGGCGGATCGCCTCCAGCGCCACCCCTGCGGCGCCGTCGGCGCGGGCCATTACGGTGACCCCGGGGCTGTAGTTCTGCGCGGCGGAACGGTAGAGGAAGGAGACCGGGCTCTCGCCGAAGCGCTCGTAGGTGCCGTTGGCCACCACGCCCACCACCTCCACCGGCGGGCCGTCGCCCAGACGCACGGTCTTGCCGATGGCGCTGGCCCCGGGCCACAGCCGCTGCGCCAGAGTCTGGTTGATGACCACCACCGGCGGCGCACCCTCGCGGTCCGCGGCGGTGAAGACCCGCCCGGCGCGCAGCGGGATGCGCAGCGTGGCGAAGTAGCCGGCGTCCACGGCGTCGGTGTCGACGGTGACATCCTCCTCGCCCGGCAGGCGGAGCGATTCGCTGTGCACGTTGCCGCTCATCGGGGGGAAGCCGGCCAACGCGGCGGAGCGCACGCCCGGCGCCGCGGCCACCCGCTCCAGCAGCCGGCGCTGGAACGCTTCGCCGCGCATCCGGCCGTAGCCGTGCGGCTCCAGGTCCACGCGCGCTACCGCCACGCCCTCGGCCAGGAAACCGGGGTCCGCCGACAGCGAGTGCTGCAGCGTGCGGCCGAGGAGCCCGGCCACCAGCATCAGGAGCATGGCCAGGGCGAGCTGCCCCACCACGAGCCCGCTGCGCAGCCGCCCGCGCCGCGCGCCCTCGCGCGTGCCGCCGTCCTTGAGCCCCGTGAGCACGTCGGTGCGCGAGGCCTGCAGTGCCGGCATGAGCCCGAAGCCCACGCCGGTCAGCAGCGCCAGCGCCAGCGCGAAGCCCAGCACGCGCGGGTCGGGGCGCAGGTCGAACGCGACGCGGGTGGGGAAGGGCGGCTGCACGGAGGAGAGCACCCGGGTAAGCCAGATCGTGAGCATCACGCCGGCGCCGCCGCCCAGCAGGAAGAGGAGGATGCTCTCGCCCAGCAGCTGCCGCACGAGGTTTCCGCGGCTGGCGCCCACGGCCAGGCGGATCGCCATCTCACGGCGGCGGGCCACGGCGCGGGCCAGCAGCATCCCCGCCACGTTGGTCCCGGCGATCAGGAGCACGAAGCCCGCGGTCGCCAGCAGGAGCCCCATGAACGCCGTCACCGGCATGCGCATGCCACCGGGGACGCCGGTCAGCGGCTCCACCCGCACGTCCAGCACTTTCGCGTTCGGCCGTTCCAGCGGCACGCGCGCGGCCGCCACCTTGAGCGCCGGGCCGGCCCGCTCCCGCGTCATCCCCGGGCGCAGGCGGCCGAAGAGGACGAGCGAGGCGCCGGGACCGGAGTTGACCGCCTCGTCCGGGCGGCCGATGCCCGCGGCGCCCAGCGTGACCCACACGTCCGCCACCGCGCCCACCAGCGTCCCCCGGAACTCCTTCGGCGCCACGGCGATCACGGAGAGGGGACGGCTGTCCAGGTGCACCGTGCGCCCGATCACGCCCGGGTCGCTCCCGAAGCGCGTCTGCCACAGGTGATGGCTGATGACGGCGAGCTGCTCCTTTTCGTCCGGCCCGGTGAAGAAGCGGCCCAGCGCGGGCTTCACCCCCAGGACGTCCCAGTAGTTGCCGGAGGCGACCACGCCGGTGAGCACCTGCGCCTGTCCCGTGGCGCGCAGTGACATCTCCTCGTAGCGCTGCGCCGCCAGCCCGGTGAAGACGCCGGTGGTCGCCTCGCGGTACCCCACGTAGCGCGGGTACGAAAAGGCGCTGTAGCCCATCGACGTCGCCTGCATCCCGCGTCGGGTCTCCTCCACCGCCACCACGCGCCCCGGCTCCGCGATGGGGAGGGGGCGCAGCAGGAGGGCGTTCACCAGCGAGAAGACGGTAGTGGTGGCGCCGATCCCCAGCGCGATGGTGGCGATGGAGACGAGCGCGAAGAGGCGGCTGCGCAGCAGCGATCGCCCCGCCAGCCGAAGCTCCCGCGCCGCGTCCATCAGCCCACCTCGAATCCGTGCCGCTCCAGCTCCGCCGCCACCGCCGACGCCCGCTCCTCGCGCACCACCCGGCCGTCGAACATGTGGATGCTGCGCTCGGCGTGCTCGGCGTAGCGCGGGTCGTGCGTCACCATGACGATGGTGGCGCCCTCGCGGTGGAGCTCCTGCAGCAGCCCCATCACCTGCTCGCCGTTGGTGGAGTCCAGATTGCCCGTGGGCTCGTCCGCCAGGAGCACGGAGGGGGTGCCGGCGATGGCGCGCGCCACGGCGACGCGCTGCTGCTGGCCGCCGGAGAGCTGCGCCGGGTAGTGCCCCACGCGGTGCCCCATCCCCACCCGCTCCAGCGCCTCGGTCACGCGCTTGTTGCGCTCGGCCGCCGGCATCCCGCGGTAGGTCAGCGGCAGCTCCACGTTCTCCTTGACGGTCAGGTCGCCGATCAGGTTGAACGCCTGGAAGATGAAGCCGATCTCGCGGTTGCGG
>JAUJMI010000023.1 GCA_030446945.1 Longimicrobium sp.
CGCTGTTCGTCCCCGGCACCCGCGCCTGCAGGTCGCGCCCCGCGCGCGGCAGCGGACGCCCGGCGACCAGGAGGCGTACCTCGGCGGCATCGGCACCGAGACGCGGCGCGTGGCGGAGCTGGTGCGCGGCGGCGACGGCGTGCTGCGCGCCCAGTTCCAGTGGCCGGACTCGGTGGTGTACGCGCTCTTTGCGGTGGAGGCGCCGGACGGGAGCGTCGTCGACACGCACGGCAACCAGGGGTGGGAGCTGATGGCGCGCGGCGCGGCGGGCCAGCCCACCGCGGAGGCGCTGGACCAGCGGGCGCGCGACCTCACCCTGCGCAACCCGCTCCTGGGGCTGGCGACCGCCCGCGAAGGCGCGCGGCTCTACCCCGACGATCCGGCAAGCTGGCTCCGGCTCTGGTGGTTCGAAGGATACGCGCAGGGCCGCGGCGAAACCGATTCCGCATCGCTGCAGCCGCGCCGCGCGCGGCTTGCGCTGCTCACGCGCATCGTGCAGGCGAAGCCCCGCCCCACCGGCGACGAGCTGGGGGCGATGGCGCACCTGGCGCGCCGGCTCCGGGACGAGGAGGCCGCGGACGTGTGGGAGGCGCGCCTGCTTCGCGAGCATCCGCGCCACCGCGAGGCCGTTCCCGTCCGCATGAAGGCGGCGATGGCTCCGCACCCGAGCAGCATCGAAGGGAAGCTGGCCGCGCTGGAGCCGCTCTGGGCCGAGCTGGGCGCCGTTGACGACTACCTGCTGATGGTCGGTACTGAGAACGCCTCAGCGGCGGCGACCCGGCTGCGGTCGTGCGCTGGACGGACCGCCTGCTGGCCCACGTCCCGATCATTGAGGCGCAGTCGCGCGCGGCGCGCGCCGTGGCGGAGCGGCCGGCTACGCGGGCTGACGGAATGCGCCACATCCGCCGCATCCTCGCCCGGCTGGCCGAGGCGCGCGACGCGGACCGGGACCTCTTCCGCACCACGCCCCTGCAGCGCGACCGCGACGCGGAGCGCCAGGCGGAGCTGCTCGCCGCGCACGGCCAGGCGCTGGCGGCGTCGGGGCAGGTGCCGGCGGCGCTCGACACCCTGCGAGCGGCATCGTCGCGGAGCGCGCGGGTGCCGCTCCTGCGCGAGATCGCCGCCGCGCAGCTCGCCGGGGGAGACACGGCGGGCGCCGCCCGGAGCTGGGCCCGTGCGGCGGGAGCCGGAGCGGGGGCGGCGCTGGCGGACAGCGTGCGCGAGCAGATCGGCGCCCGCTTCGCGCCGGACCGCTGGGCGGCGGACGAGGCCGCGGCGCGCGCGGAGCTCGGCGCACGCATTCGTCGCGCGGAGGTCAGCCGGCCGGTCGCGGGCGGGCTGCGGCTGGTGGATGGCGCCGGAGCGCCCGCCGCGCTGCGGGGGAACGCGGCGGGGAGGCCGACGGTGGTGGTCTTCGGAAAGAGCGGCTGCGGCTTCAGCCTCCGCGCGCTGCCGCAACTGGAGCGGGTGGCGGCCCGGCTCGCGAGCGACGGCGTCCGCACCGTCCTGGTGACCGACGAGGCGCCGAGCGCGGAGCTGCAGCGTTTCTTTGCTGCGCGCGGCTACACGGGGCCGCTCCTCTTCGACCCCTCGCGCTCCACGCAGGCGGCGTTCGGGTCGGCGGGGACGCCGGAGTACTTCGTGGTGGACGGGGCGGGGACGATCCGCTTCGAGTACAGCTCGCTGGACGAGCTTCCGGCGCAGGTGGCGGCGCTCGCACGGCGCTGACCGATCGCGGGGGCGGCGCCTGTGCGCCGCCCCCGCCCATCAGCCGATCACCCGCGTGGGTTCCGCCTCCGTCCAGCTTTCGCGTAGCGTGCAGGCGAACCGGCCGCGGGGGTGCCCTCCTTCTGCCGCGTCTGGTGGGGGCGGTCTGCCCACCCCTGAATGCGGCCGTAGAAGCGTCCGCCGTGGCGCAGGCGGGCCGGGCGCTCGGCGCCACCCTTTACACGGTACAAACCTTTGCCGAGGTTCTCCACCGGAACGGAGTCGCTCTCCAGCGCGTCGAAGCGCACCTGCCGCCAGAACTCCGCCGGGGTGAGGTCCGGCCGCTGCACGCGGCGGTTCTCCTCGTACACCTCCTTCATCAGCGTCTTGCAGAAGTCGTATGGGTCGGACGGGGCGGATCGTCGCTCCCGCGCCTAGACGCGAAGACGGTCACGGCGACCGCAGCCGCCGCGGTGCCCACCCACGCCCATCCCTTACGGCTGCCGCGCCGGCTGCGCGCTTCACCCGTCACGGCGCGGCCGCTCCGGCCGGCCCGCGCACCAGGTCACGGATGCGCTCGACGACGGGCCTCCCCGACCTGCCGTAGTTGGAGAGGACGATGGCGGTGTAGCCGTCCTCCAGGAAGATGTCCATGTTGGTGCTCGTCCCCTGGAAGCCGCCGCTGTGCCCCACGATGCCGCGCTTCGGATCGAGGGTGAAGCCGTAGCCGTACTCCGGCGACGACGGCTTGGGCGTGGTGAGGATGCGCACCATCGCGGGGGAGACCAGCTTCCCCGTGCGGAACGCCTCGGCGAAGCGAAGCATGTCCGGCGCGGTGGAGTAGCCGCCCCCCGCCGGCCCGCCGCGGTAGGGGAGGTCGCTGATGTGGGTGGTGTACGCGCCGGCGCCGCGCTCGTAGTCGCGGTCGTAGCCGATGGCGGCCACAGGCGGGATGGCGTCCTTTGCGTACCAGTCCGTGCCGCGCATGCCGGCGGGAGCGTGGATGTGCTCGCCGACGTAGTCGAAGTAGCTCTGCCCGCTCGCCTTCTCGATGACCTTGCCCAGCACCAGGAAGCCGGTGTTGCTGTAGGCCCAGCGGCTCCCCGGCGTGAAGGCCGGCTCCGAGTCGCGCGCGTAGCCCAGCATCGCGTCCACCGCCGCCGCGCGCGAGTTGCTGATCCCGGTCCCGAGATAGCTGCCCAGCCCCGCGGTGTGCGAGAGGAGCTGGCCGATGCGGATCTCCCGCGCGGCGCGCGGGTTGGGGAAGTCCGGGACGTACTTCGAGAGTGGATCGTCGAAGGAGAGCTTCCCCGCCTCCACCAGCTGCGCGACGGCGACGGCGGTGATCATCTTGTTCATCGACGCCAGGTTGAACGCCGTCTCCAACCCGTTCTTGCGCCGCGCCTCCTTGTTCGCCTCCCCGTACGCGGCGGTGAAGAGCGGCTTCCCCTCCTTCGCCAGCATCACCACGCCGGAGAAGGCGTCCGCCTCCGCCTGGCGACGCACGAACTGCTCCAGCGCCTGGATGCGCTCCGCGTCGGTCCGGGGCGGGGTGGCGGCGCGCCCGGCGGGGGCCGGCGCCCGCCGGATCCTGATCACGGTGATGAGGTGCGGCGGCTTCGGCTCCACCTCCACGCCGATGCGCAGCCACTCGTCCGTAAGCTCGCTCTGCGCCAGCACCTCGGCGGTCCCCGGGGCGGGCTCGGTGACGCGCTCCACGCGCAGCCGCTTGCTTCGCGAGTGGAGGTCCGAGAGGATGCCGAGGTGCCGCGGCGTCGGCGCGAAGTCGCGGAACGAGGCGGCGTAGCTGCGGTCGATGTAGTCCCGTGCGGCGGCCCTGTCGCCCGAGTTGATGAGCGCCACCACCTCGACGGCGCGCGCCGCGGCCGGGGAACGCGCGGCCGAGGGGGAGCGCGCCTCCTCGCGCCCGCACGCGGCGAGCGCGACAAGTCCCGCGAGCACGAAGCGGAGGGCCGGCGGAAGGCGTCGCTGCATGTGATCCCCGTCGTGGAGGAAGGGCTCGGATAGGTAGCCGTTGCGCTGCACGCGCCCCACGGTGACACCCGGAACGAGCGAGGCGGGCGACCTCTGACACGGGTGGGGTGTACCGACGCCCTGGCCCGGCCTGTGCGGACCCGGCTCGCGGTCCGTCACCTTTCCGCTTCGACCCCTGTTTTCGTGATCCAGCGTCTTGCTTCCGTCTGGGTGTGGCTTTGCAGCGCCCTCATCGTGCTCGTGTGGGTGCCGCTGCTGGGCGTCGTGTACCTGTTCACCGCACCCGGCGACCCTGGGCGCTACACCGTGGGGCGCTGGTTCCGGCGCGCGGCGGTGGTGCTGGTGGCGCTCAACCCGCTGTGGAAGTTCCGCACGACCGGGGTGCGCATCCACGATCCGCGCAGGCCGTACGTGGCTGTGGCGAACCACGAGTCGTTCGCGGACATCTTTCTGATCTCGCACCTGCCTTGGGAGATGAAGTGGCTTTCCAAGGAGGCCATCTTCAAGATCCCCATGATGGGGTGGATGATGCGGATGGCCGGCGACATCGCCGTGCGCCGCGGCGAGGCCCGCAGCCGCGCCAGTGCGATGGAGGAGTGCCGGGACCGCCTGGCCAAGGGCGTCAGCGTGATGATCATGCCCGAGGGGACGCGCTCCGCCACCGGCGAGCTTCAGCAGTTCCGCGACGGCGCCTTTCGGCTGGCGGTGGAGCTGGGGTGCCCCATCCTCCCCATCGCCGTCGCCGGCACGCGCGACGCCATCCCCAAGGGCACCTGGGTGATCAACCGCGCCCGCGCCGTGGCGCAGGTCCTTCCCCCGGTGGAGACGGCGGGGCTCACGCTGGCGGACGTGCCCGCCCTGCGCGACCGGGTGCGCGCGATGATCGGGGAGGCGCGGGATGGGCTGTTCCGGGAGCTGGCGCGGTAGCAAGGGGTTGTCTGTGGCCCTTGCGTTCCCTCAATGTCTCTGTGTGATGCTTTTCACTTGTTGTTCTCCTCTCCTGCGTCTCTGCGCCTCTGCGTGAGACTCCGGTTGTGGGGTTGCACATACCTTTTTGACGACTGGTATTACAGTCGACTGCCGCTGGCACAAGGTTAATCTCGGACGGGCAGCCCTGGTGGCCGTCCGGTCTGGTGAGGGTGCTGGATCCCTTGTAGTCACGCGCCCTTTCCGTTCCCCTTCTCCCCGACTCCAATGAAAATCGCACTCGTGCTGGCCGCGCTGCTGCTTCCCGCCGCGCTCCAGGCTCAGGCCTCCACACCCGCGACCGCGCCGCGCGATCCCGCCCCGGCCACCGCGGCCGATTCCGCGGCGATCCGGCGGGCGGCGCTGGACTACATCGAAGGATGGTACACGGGAGACGCCGCGCGGATGCAGCGCGCTCTGCATCCGCAGCTGGCGAAGAGGTGGGTCAGGACGGACGAAAAGGGAGAGAGCTGGGCGGGCGACACCAGCGCCGAGACGCTCATCCACCAGACGCGGCGCGGCGTCGGCACCGACGTGCCTCCGGCCGAGCGCCGGACGGAAGCGCGAATTCTCGACATCTACGGCGATCTTGCCTCCGTCCGCCTGAACTCCACGCGGCTGGTGGACTACATGCACCTGGTGCGCTGGAACGGCGAGTGGAAGATCCTGAACGTGCTCTGGGATCTGCGTCCGGAGTTCAAGGAGCGTCCGGGGCGCTGAGGCATCCATCGACGCGCTGGCGTGGAACCGCATCCCCGGGGTGACGGGCGGGCCCCCTCCCCGCTCGTCACCTCGCTGCCCCCAATAACTACCCTGGGGGAGGGGCGCTGTGCGTCGCGGGCGCTCTCCCCGGCTTGTACAACCGTCGCCAGTCCGCCTGCCGGCGAACCACGCGCGGATCTGCCTCCAGCAAGCGGGCTCCTCCTGACGTGGGCGGCGGAAACCCTCGAGCACGACCGTCCAGAACCGGCGAGAGTGCTCCGGGATGACGAGCGTCGGCAGGAGTCGCTCGAGCGCCTCGGGGCGCACGAGCTTCGCCACCGCGTCCGCGCTTCCCTGGGTCAGCACCCGCGAGGACGATGGGGTTTTCGGGATCCACTACCTCGTCCGGGCCGCGCATCCCAGAACAGCTCCGGGAACTCGCCATAGCGGTACGTGGGCTCGGACTGCTCAGGTAGTACCACGATCACCTCCTCCCGGCTCGGCGTCTCGACTCGTGACGGTGCTATCATCGTGCCCCGTGCGTCCCCGGGGGAACCCGTCCGGCCTGCGGATTTCCCTCAGTCCTCGCGCAGGTCGCGGCCGGTGAGGGAAAGGAACACGTCGTCGAGGGTGGCGCGGTGTGTGGCGAGAGCCGTCAGCTGCCCGCCCTCCGCCGCCACCAGGGCGAGGAGCGGTGGAAGGGAAAGGTGCGGCTCGTCGACGGTGAGGAGGATGGAGTGGCCGCGGCGGCGGAGGCGGGTGACGCCAGGGAGGGCGCGCAGGGCGTCTTCGGCGGGCGGGGCGCTGGTGGCGAACTCGATGACGTGCGCCCCGCCCAAACCGTGGATCAGCTCGGCCGGGGTGCCCTCCGCGATCGTCTCGCCGTGGTCCATGATGGCGATGCGGTCTGCCAGGTACTCGGCCTCGTCCATGAAGTGCGTGGTGAGCAGGATGGTGCCGCCGCGCGCCTTGAACGCCTCGCACACGTCCCACAGCTGCCGGCGCGACTGCGGATCGAGGCCGGTGGTCGGCTCGTCCAGGAAGAGGATCGCCGGGTCGCCGGCGAGCGCGCACGCCACCGAGAGGCGCTGCCGCTGGCCGCCCGAGAGGTGGCGAACCTGCGTGGCGCGCTTCTCCTCCAGCTGCACGAACGCGATCAGCTCCCCCACCGACGGCCCCCGTGGATAGAAGGAGCGGAAGAGGCGCACGATCTCCTCCGCCGTGGCGCGGTCCGGGAACTCGCTCTCCTGCAGCTGCACTCCCAGCCGCTCGCGGATGCGTTGCGGCTCGCGCTCCCACGCCATCCCCAGGATCTCCACCTGGCCGCCGTCGCGCTCCTGGAGGCCTTCCAGGATCTCGATGGTGGTGGTCTTTCCCGCCCCGTTGGGCCCCAGCAGCCCCAGGCACTCGCCCTGCCGCACGTCCAGGTCCAGCGCCTTCACCGCCACGGTGTCGCCGAACCGCTTGTGCAGCCCGCGGCAGCGGATGGCGAGCGTGCCTTGTTCAGCGAGTGCGTACATGCTTTCGTGCAGTCCCGTGCAAACGAAACTCACGCGGAGCCGCGGACGGATCTTCGGCGTTTCTCCTCCGCGCCTCCGCGTGAGGCCGGCTGTTTTTCGGCCAGCTCACCGCCGAATGGCGGCGGCGTCCAGCTTCCAGAGGCCGTTGAGCATGTCGGAGGCGTAAACGTGGGGGCCGACGTGCTGCACGCCCCAGATGTAGAAGTTGAGGCCGCCGGTGGGGACGTCCAGCGCACGACCCACCTCGCGTCCCGCCTTGCGCAGCTCGCAGCGGCCGTCGGCGGCGCGGGCGGAGGGGTCGCAGGCGGAGAGGTCGCCGCGGACGTCCAGGGCGCGCACCCCGCCGTTGTAGTAGGCGGCGTACAGGGTGCCGCTCGCCTCGTCCACCGAGAAGTTGTGCGTCCCGGCGCCGGGGACGGTGTAGAAGGCCACCTCGCGCGGCGTGGTGAAGTCGCTCACGTCCACCACGTGGATGTCGCCGGCGGAGAAGCTGCCGATGGTCCCGGCCTGCTCCTCGCCGATGAGGGCGAATCGCCTGGAGCCGGCGGTGTGCAGCCACCAGACGTTGTGCACCGCGCCGCCCACGGTCTTCACGTTCCCCAGCTCCACCGCGTTCTCGGGCGAGCCGCCGCGCCCGCCGCCGCCGATGTCCCAGATCGTCATCCCCCCGTTCCATAGCGCGGTGAAGAGGATGCCGTCCCGCACGAAGACGTCGTGGATGAAGGGGTCGCCCATCTCGCGCGAGAATACCTCGCGCGGGCTCGCGGGATTGCTCAGGTCCACCACCACCAGGCGCGCCGGGGCGCCGGGCCCGGGATCGACGGAGAGGAAGCCGTACAGCTTCCCGTTCACCCGCGCGATCTCGGCCGTGTGCACCCCCGGATCGGTGTTGGTGGAGGTGAAGCGCGAGATCTCACGCGGGCGCCCCGGGTTCGCCAGGTCGAAGACGACGATGCTGCCCGGGCGCCGCTCGGTGGCCACCACCAGGAGCTTGCCGTCGTCGGAGACCTGGACGTCCCCGATGGTCGTGGCACCGGCCACGATCACCGAGTCGGCCAGCGCGGGGATGGTGCGCGATACCTCCCACACTTTGACGGCGTTGCCCGGAACGCGGTTCGGCCCTCGCTGACCCCACGTGGTGGTGTATGCCCAGCGGCCGTTGACGGCCACCTCGGCGGTGAATCGCTCAGGCACGCACCCCAGCCCCAGCACGGCGGGCGCGGTGATCTGCGCGCAGTTGGGATCGGGCTTCGGCGGCTCCGGATCGGCCGGGTTGTTGTCGCACGCCGCGCTTGCGGCGAGGGCCAGGGCGAGGGCGGTTCGTTTCATGGATGGGCGGGGATGAAGGGAGTGCGTTAGTGCGTGAGTGCGTTAGTGCGCCGGTACCGCGTGTCCACGGGCGGCGCCGTAGCGGCCCATACGGGGGTGCGCGCCGCCCAGCTCGACGCGGGCGCCAGCGGCCACCGTCCACATGCGGTCCGTGCCGTAGAATTCGCGCGGGACGAAGGCCGTGGGGGTGCGGAGCGGCTCGGCGGCGAGGCGCGCGGCCTCGACGAAGGGGCGCATCTTCACCCCGCCGAGCGAGCCCGCGTCATGGCTCAGGTGGAGCGTGGCGATCGTCCAGCGCGTGATCCCCAGCAGCGACACGTCGGCGTGCGGGGACGGCGTGCGGAAGGGGTCCGCCAACCGCTCCTCCTCGGGTCGCTCGGTGCGCTCCAGGCGCAGCGCCATTTCGATGCCGCGGCGGCGGAGCGCCCCCTCGGCCAGCACGGAGGAGAGGCGAAAGGAGCGGAGGGAGCCGTTCAGCTCGTCGGTGCGCGCCCACTCCACCAGCGCGTATTCGCGGGACGCGGCGCCACGATCCTCCGCGTAGCGGAGGGAGGCGGCGAGCTTGTGGTGGTCCAGCCCCAGGCCGCGCGGCTCCTCCGGCGAGTTGATCCGGGCGGCGCCGCCTGACGCTTCCCAGCCACGGCGCGGGGCCAGGGTGGCGCGCACCGCCCACGAGTCTCCGAAGCGGCCGGGGTCGCCCAGGTCGCCCGTGCCGAGGGGCTCGTTCCCGGCGAATAGTGCGCCTTCCACCGTCAGGGGGCCGCGGCGCACGGCCACCTCCGTCATCAGCCGCTCCAGCACCTGCGCCAGGTGGTGGTTGACGGGGAACTTGACAAAGGGCCGCGCCATCGGATCGTCGCTGCCGAAGGGGACGAAGCCCCGCCCCGCGCTCGCGGAGAGCTCGCCGCGCGCGTGCGGTCCCCCCAGGGGAGAGAAGGTCGCGACCGCCTCGTGGAGGACGGTGTGCGGGTGGCGGCGGTCGATGAACCCCTCGCCCCAGATCCCCGGATTGGGCTCGCCGTCCGCGAGGGTCAGCGCCTCCAGGTTGATGGTGGCCGCGAGCGCCGCGCGCCCGCCCCACGCGGTGGCGTGCGCCATCACCATCGGCTGCGTCACCTGCGCCTCCGTGCGCGACTCGCCCGCCAGCGCGGGCGCCGTGTGCGTGACCAGCGGGATCGCCTGCGCGCTCACGCTGAGCCGCACCGCCGCGGAATCGCGCGCATGCACGTGCTGCTGTGCCGCGGCGGGGACGGCTGCCAGGAGGAGTGCGGCGATGGGGGCGAACGGCTTCACGACGGCGCGGTGCGAGTGGATGTGGGTGGCGAGGTCGTGCCCGCGCCATCCGCTCGTACCCGCAATCGGGGCCAAGGTTACCTGCTGCCGGTGAGTCGGTGGCGAGCGAATTCGCGGCAACGACCAGCACAAAGTCCGCCTGCGCGGACTCGGGCTGCGATGCCCGTGTCCGATGCCCGCCCCTGCGCGCGAAGGGCCCCGCGGCTGTCCCCTATCCCTACACGCCCGCGATCTCCTCGATGCGCCGCACGATGACGTCCAGGTGTGCGGCGTCGCGGAGGATGACGAGGATGGTGTCGTCGCCGGCGACGGTGCCGAGGACCTCGGGCCACTCCTCCCAGTCGATCCCCACCGCGATCGGCTGCGCGCCGCCCACCATCGTCTTGACCACGAGGAGGTTGCCCACGCCGTCCGATCCCAGGTAGAGCGAGGGGAGGAGGCGGGCGAGGGTCGGCGTGGGGTCGGTGACGCCGGGGGGGAGGGTGTAGGTGGAGCCGCCGTTCTCGTCGGGCACCTTGACCAGCCCCAGCTCGCGGATGTCGCGCGACAGGGTGGCCTGCGCCACCTCGAAGCCGCGCTCCGCCAGGAAGTCGCGAAGGACCTCCTGCGATGAGACGCGGCGGTCGCGGACCAGCTCCAGGATGGCGGCGTGGCGCTGGGGCTTCATGGGGAACGGGGAACGGGGAACGCGGAACCGCCGGCCGTACCCGCCGAAGCTAGGCCGCCTCGCGGAGGGGGCGCAAGCGTGGCGGGGCCCACACGGACTCGCGCATCGGGCTGCAACCGCGCGGCGTGCCCGACATCGCCGCCTGCCCTGTCGCACCCATTCGTTTGGGGGCAGACCTGCGTGTCTGCGCGCCACTCGCCCCGACTCCGGCGCATGTCTCGGCCAGATACCTCGGGCCCGCCGTCTCTCGGTGCATACAGGCCACGTGTGGCCGGCCCTCACAGGCGCGTTGTAACACCTGCGCCCGCTCCTTGATCGGAGCGCCGCGCTGCATCTGCCTCCAGGCTGTCGCAGGGGGGCGGAGTGAAGGAGACGACCGAGCCACCCGTGAACGAGCCGGCCCCCGCACCGCGGTGCGTACGGGCCCTGGCCGAGGAACACGGGCCAGTGGCGAGCCGGTGGCATGGATCGCTTCCTTCACTCCGCGGCCGAATCCGGCGCGGAGGCACGGATCGGGCGGTGCCTCCGTTCAGGAGGTGGAGTGCGGGGGGCGGCTCCCCCTGGCCGCCGCACGGCGATTTCAACACCCTCTCAGGATGTCAAAGGGCCGGTGGCTGTCCCCCATTCCCCATTCCCCATTCCCGATTCCCCCTACCTCAGCGCCTCCACCAGCACCCGCCCATCCAGCGCCTCCGTCGGCCGCACTCCCACGATGCGCGCCAGCGTCGGCGCGATGTCCACCACGCGGGCGAAACGGTCGTACTTCCCCGGGCGGATCATGGCGCCGTAAAAGATCACCGGCACGTGCGCGTCGTAGTCGTGCGGCGTGCCGTGCTGGGCGTACGTCGCGATCCCCCACACGTGCTCCGGCTGCAGCGTCACGACGGCGGCGACGGGAAGGTCGGGAGGGAGCATGTGCACCCACCGGCGCGACACGGGGTTGGTGGCTGAGTCGCGGGCGAGGTCCTGCACACGGCTGGCGTGCATCACCCCCGGCTGCCGGCGCGCCCACGCCACGAAGCGCGTCATTGCCTCCGGGAACAGCGCGGCCGGGTCGCGCCCGGCGCGGAGAAAGGCGTCGGGATCGTACGCCACCATCCCGTCGTCGAAGGCAAATGCGGTGCTGTCCACGCCCATCCGCCGCGCTTCGGCCCCCAGCCACCCTGTAAAGGCGCGGAGATTCGCGTGATAGCGCGCGGCCTCCGCGGGGTGGCGCACCTCGGGGATGGGCGCCACGCCGTGGTCCGCGGTCAGCGCGATGACCACGCTGGCCGGATCGCGGCCGGCGTACAGCGAATCGAGGAACACCCCCAGCATCCGGTCCAGCCGCACCACCTGGTCGTGGATCTCGCGCGAGTCGGGGCCGTAGCGGTGCCCCACCGCGTCGGTGGTGGAGAACGACACCGCGAAGACGTCCGTCTGCGGCCCCCGTCCCAGCTTCAGCTCGCGCAGTCCGGCCAGCGCCAGCTCCATCGTGAGCTCGTCCATCCACGGGAACTCGGGTATAGTGCGCCCCGCCGTCTCCAGGTCCGCGGAAAGGACGTGCGGGAAGGCGTAGTCGCGCCCGCCGCTCTCCGCGGGAACGCTGTCCCGCTCCGTGTACGCCGAAGCCGGGAGGAGCGGCGTCCACGCCTTCCCCGCGAAGCGCTGCACGGGCCGCGAGGCGTTGTAGCGCTGCACCCACGTCGGAAGCGTGTCGGCATACCAGGTGCTGGTGGTGAAGGCGCCGTTGTAGCCCCACCAGTAGACCTCCTGCTGCGCCCGGCCCAGCGGGAGGATCGCCCCCCGGTCCTTGCGGGATACCGAGAGGGCGCGCGTGCGCGGGTCCTTGAAACGCAGCCAGTCGGTCAGCGTGCTCCCCCGGAAGCGAAACGGCGACGCGCCCGCCATGGTGCTCCCGGCCAGGAGCCGCGCCTGCGGATCGCCCACGCCGGCCACGTTCTGCACGATCCCGGTGCTCCGCGGAAAGCGCCCCGAGAGCGTGCTGGCGTGCCCCGGTGCCGTCTCGGTGATGGCGTGGTCCTGGTAGGCGCGCGTGAAGACGGCGCCCCCGTCGTACAGACGCGCCAGCCCGCCGGTGAGCTGCCCCGGCCAGCGCGTGAGGTAGTCGGGGCGGAGCTGGTCCACGGTGATGAGCACCACCAGCGTGGGAAGGCGCGCGGGCGCGGTGGGCCGTCCGGCGGGCTGCTGCTGCGCCGCGGCGGGGGCGGCGGCCAGCCACCCGGCGGCGGCGATGGATGCGATCCTTTTGAGCTTCATGCGGACTTCGCGTGGCTTGGGTCTCGCGGCAGGTCCACGGCGGCCGCCGCACCGCCAAGCTACGCCCGCGCGTCCCGCCGGACCATCCCGCCGGATATCGAGCGTGTCACGATCCATCCACGAAAGGCGATCGGCAGGGTGCCCGAACGGGTGCTTCAAGAGCAGTAAGCGCCACCACTGGAACCGGTTTTCACCCGCCCCTTGATCGCCTGGAAAGCCTTACCCAGCTTTGCCGTGGACACGTGGCCCTCGTCGGGGCTCGAGCCGCGTTTTCCCGGGAGCAGCCCTGATGACGACCACCATATACGCCACCTCCGACGGCGAGGTCCTCCGCCCCGAGGGGCAGATCCTGATGGAGCCGAATACCCGCGTCCGAGTCACCATCGAATCGGAGGCGGGGGAGGAGCGTGCGGCTTAGGGCGAGCCGTACACCTTCGTCGACTTCCTTGAATCAGCCATCGGCGAGCAGCGCACTCAAAGCTGGCGCGCTCCAGCGGACTCGTCGGTCCACTTGGCTTTGCGGAAGGCGATGGGGCGGGCGCCGGCGGCGGCGAGGAGGTCGAGGGCTTCCTCGGTGAAGACGGTGCCGACGGCGAGGATGCCGTCGGGGGCGGGAGGGTCCAGGCGGCGGAGCGCTTTCCGGACCGGTGGCGACGGGACCACGTCGCGCGGGGTGTGGGCGAAGAGGAGGAGCGAATACTCGCCTTCCGGCCGGGTGCCGGCGGCGACGGCGTCCTGGTAGGCGGGGGGCACCAGGTGGCGGAGCTTGGCGCCCGCGACGCGGGCGTAGATGGTCGCTTTCATGGCGGGCGCGCGGGTGCAAGGATGGGGCTACACGCGCCCACAGGACGGCCGCGACCGCCAGCTGCTGACCCGGCACCCCCTTGCCCGTTTCCGCGCAACCGTTTACACTCGAACGCATGGCGAACCACGCTTCCATGCGCATGTGCTGCTGTCCCTGCCGGCATCGCCGGCAAGAGGGCGCGGCGCGCGTGCGTGGGAACGGGTCGGCATGACCTGAGCGACGGGAGGGTAAACCACCCACGTCCCACGAAGCGACGAGCCGCGACCCCCGCACCGGGAGTTGCGGCTTTTGAACATTCTACAGAGCACGACAGGAGAGCCGATGTCCGCCACGCCTGAACGCCCGATCGCCATCTTCTACGAGCACCCGGAGTGGTTCCGCCCCCTCTTCGCGGAGCTGGACCGGCGCGGCACGCCGTACGTCACGATCCACGCGGGCGAGCACGCCTTCGACCCGGCCGAGGAGCCGCGGTACTCGCTGGTGTTCAACCGGATGAGCCCGTCCGCGTTCAACCGCGGCAACGGGAACGCCATCTTCTACACCACGTCGTACCTGGGCTTCCTGCGCGAGAAGGGGATCCGTGTGATCAACGGCTACGACGCGTGGCTCACCGAGATCTCCAAGGCGCACCAGCTCGCGCTCCTGCACCGGCTGGGGCTGCCGTACCCGAAGGCGCGCGCCATCAACCACGCCTCGCAGGCGCCGGCCGCTGCCGAGGGGCTGCGCTTCCCCATCGTCATCAAGCCCAACATCGGCGGGAGCGGCGCCGGGGTGCGGCGGTTCGACTCGCCCGCCGAGCTGGCGGCCGCCGCGCAGGCCGGCGAGCTGGAGCTGGGGATCGACTCGGTGGCGCTGGTGCAGGAGTTCATCCCGCAGGAGGAGAGCCGAATCGTGCGCGTGGAGGTGCTGGGCGGCGAATACCTGTACGGCATCCGCATCTACACCCCCGGCAACTCCTTCGACCTGTGCCCCGCCGACGTCTGCCAGCGGGTGGACGGCGCGGCGCTCGATGCGCAGATCTGCGCGGTGGACGCCCCCAAGCGCGGGCTGCGCGTGGAAGGGTACGAGCCCCCCGCCGAGATCCGCGAGCAGGTGGAGGCGATCATGCGGGCCGCGCACATCGACGTGGGCGGCATCGAGTACATGATCGACGCGCGCGACGGGCAGCTGTACTTCTACGACATCAACGCGCTCTCCAACTTCGTGGCCGACGCGCCCAACGTGATCGGCTTCGACCCGTTCGCGCGGCTGGCGGACTACCTGGAGGAGCAGGCGGGGATCGAGGCGCCGGTGCTGCAGGAGGTGGGGTGATGAGGTTCGGATTCTGGCTTCCCGTCTTCGGCGGCTGGCTGCGCAACGTCCCCGACGAGCGGATGGCGGCCACCTGGGACTACGCGCGGCGCCTGACGCAGCGTGCCGAGCAGATCGGCTTCGACCTGACGCTGGTGGCGGAGCTCAACCTGAACGACATCAAGGGGATGGACGCCCCCTCGCTGGACGCCTGGTCGACTGCGGCGGCGCTGGCGGCGGTCACGGAGCGGCTGGAGATCATGGTGGCGGTGCGCCCCACCTTCCACCAGCCCGCGCTCCTCGCCAAGCAGGCGGCCAACATCGACCGCATCAGCAACGGCCGGCTGTCGCTGAACGTGGTTTCGTCGTGGTGGGCCACGGAGGCGAAGAAGTACGGCATCCAGTTCGACCAGCACGACGACCGCTACGCGCGTACGGGCGAGTGGCTGGACGTGGTGGACGGGATGTGGAAGGAGCCGCGCTTCAGCTACCAGGGGAAGTACTACGGGGTGGATGACGCCATCCTGGAGCCGAAGCCGGTGCAGCGCCCGCGGCCCACGATCTACGCCGGGGGCGAGTCGCCCGCGGCCAAGGCGCTGATCTCGCAGAAGTGCGACGCCTGGCTCACCCACGGCGACCCGCCGGAGACGATCGCCGGCAAGGTGGCCGACCTGCGCGAGCGCCGCGAGCGGCTGGAGCTGCCGCCGATGAAGTTCGGCGCGGCCGGCTACGCCATCGTGCGCGGCTCCGACGACGAGGCGCGGCGCGAGGTGGCGCGCATCACCGAGGTCAGCGAGGGGACGGCGGGGTACGCCAACTACCAGGACTGGCTCAACAACACGCAGCTGGAGCAGCGCGTCTCGCTGGAGGACTACTCCGTCTCCAACCGCGGCCTGCGCTCGGGGCTCGTCGGCACGCCGGAGCAGGTGGCGGAGCGCATCATCGAGTTCGAGCGCGCCGGGCTGGACCTCCTCCTCCTCCAGTTCTCGCCGCAGCTGGAGGAGATGGAGCGCTTCGCCCAAGAGGTGATCCCGCTGGTCAACGGGGCGGCGGTCGGCTGAGGCGGAACGGCGGTTTACGTCGAAACGCGGGAGGAGGCGCGGAGAGAGATCTCCGCGCCTCCTCTTCTATCTCACTTGGAGCAGGGACCGGGCTTCGTTGAGGCCGGCACCCGATGCGCGCGACGCCCACGAAGTCCATGCTCTCGACTGTAACCCCCCTGCACCTCGATGCAGAGCTCGGCGGCCTCGCGGACGCGCTCCATCAGCTCGTCCAGCGACCGCGCCAGTCAGCGCTCCAGTTTGAACCCCGGGTCCACGCGCGGACGCTGGGCGGCGTTGGCGACGGCCCAGCCGGTGGCGTACATCCACTGCGTCATGCGGGTGAGCTTGGCGATGTCGATCCGCTCCGGCTCGTCCTCCGGCGTGTGGTAGTCGGGGTGCAGAAGGGTGGTGAAGAAGATGGCCGGGATCCCCGCCCGCGCGTACGGAAGGTGGTCGCTGCGGAAGTACCAGCCCTCCGGGTGCGCGGGGTCGTCCCAGCTGTTGTCGAGGAGGAAGCGGGTGTGGCGGCGGTTTGCGTCCAGCGCCATCTGCACCAGCGCCGTGGAGTTGCGGTGCGGCGGGATGGAGCCCAGGAGCGCGGCGCTGTCCGGGTGGTTGCGGCCGATCATGTCGCCGTTGAGCACGGCCACCAGCGACTCCCTGGGCACCGTGGGGTGCGCGGAGTACCAGCGCGAGCCCAGCAGCCCCCGCTCCTCCGCCCCGTGCCACACGAAGAGCGCCGACCGCCGCCCCGGCCGCCGCGCGAAGGCGCGCCCGATGGCCAGGAGCGCCACGCTCACGGTGGCGTTGTCGTCGGCGCCGTTCCAGATGGAGTCGCCGTTCACCGGCTCGCCGATGCCGTCGTGGTCCTGGTGCGCGCTGAAGAGCACGTGCTCGCCGCGCAGGCGCGGATCGGTGCCGGCGACGCGCGCCACCACGTTGACCGACGGGTAGACGAAGCTCTCCAGCCCGAGATCCGCGGTGAAGCGGGCGCCGTCCGCCAGGCGCTCCATCATTTCGGGGTGGACGAGGAAGACGGGCGGCCCGGCGGCGCGAGGCGCGGCGGCGCCCGGCTCGTCCAGCCGGTAGAGGCCCTCGCGCTGCCAGTGCTGCATCCGCCCGAACGCCGCGGCGGCGACGGTGTCCGCCACGAGCACGATCGCGGCGGGGTTCCCCGCGCGCAGCGCCGTGCTCTGCTCGCGCATGGCGCCCAGCGCGTAGCGCCACTCCCACAGGCTCACGCCGCGCGGGGGTATGCGCGTCGGCGCCCTCAGCCGCGCCACCACCACACGCCCCTCCATCGCGCCGGCGCCGCCCGCGCCTTCCACGCGGGCGATCGGCGCGTCCACCCGCGCGGAGACCGGGGAGAGTAGGACGGCGTCTTCCCACAAGGCCAGCGGCGCGCCGCCGACGGCCACCGTGCTCGCCGCCGTCTGCCGGATGCGGCGCAGGGAAAAGAACTGGAAGTAGGTGCCGTCGTCGCCCGCCGGCAGCATCCCGGCCTGCCGCGCCCGCTCCGCCACCCAGACGGAGGCGCGCAGCTCGTCCTGCGTCGCCCCCTCGCGCCCGCGCATGGAGTCCGAAGACATGGCGAAGAGGTCGCGGCGGAGCTCTTCGCGGGTGATGGCGCCGAGCGCGGGCGGCGCCACGCTCGGAGCGGCGCGAGGGGTCTGCGCCACGGCGGTGCCGGCCGCCAGGGCCAGCATCGCGGCCAGGGCGATGGATCGTGTGTGTGGCATCCGCTGGGCCTTCGTCGGAGTGCGCGACGGGGACTGCCGCACCCGCAGCGCATGTGCCGGGCCGCGTGCTCGGGACGCGGCGCCCCGGCGTCAGGCGGCGCCGTCGCCTCGCCGGTGCGCGATGATGAGACGGTATCCCAGGTCGGCCTCCGTCTGGCGCAGGAGATCTCCGTGCCGGCGTTCCCACGTGCCGTCCTCGAGGTCCCGGCGCAGTCGGGCCAGCCCGGGCTCGAGGTCGCCGATCATGGAGAACGCCGAGATCGCGCCGCGGACCTTCGCAT